>JADHKY010000039.1 GCA_016780945.1 Aquiluna sp.
AGCTGCTGAATGCCGCGGTGAGGGGCATGGTCTGTGAGCCACCAGTCAAGCTCCCTGGATTCGCTCCACTCGGAGGGCTGTGCAAATTCCTGGCCCATAAACAAAAGCTTCTTACCCGGGTGGGTCCACATAAACGCCAGATACGCCCTCATGTTCGCAAGCTTCTGCCAGTGATCACCAGGCATCTTTGCCAGAAGCGAACCCTTGCCGTGAACCACCTCGTCGTGGCTAATTGGCAGCACAAATTTCTCGTCGTAGGCATAGAGCATGGAGAAGGTAATCTCGCCATGGTGGTGAGAGCGATACATCGGGTCGCGCTCAATGAACTGAAGTGAATCGTGCATCCAACCCATGTTCCACTTAAATCCAAAACCTAGGCCGCCGGTGTCGGTGGGGGAGCTGACCCCTGCAAATGCGGTGGATTCCTCGGCAATCATCATGATTCCGGGGTTTCTGCGGTAAGCGGTTGCGTTTGTCTCCTGGAGGAACTGAATCGCGTCGAGGTTCTCTCTGCCGCCGTAAACATTAGGTAGCCACTGACCATCCTCACGGGAGTAGTCCAGGTAGAGCATCGACGCCACTGCATCGACTCGGAGGCCGTCGATGTGAAACTCCTCGAGCCAGTAAAGCGCGTTTGCCACGAGGAAGTTCTTGACCTCGGTGCGACCAAAGTTGAATACGTGAGTGCCCCAATCAGGGTGGTCACCCCTCCTGGGGTCAGCATCCTCGTAGAGCGGTTCGCCATCAAACCTGGCCAGTGCCCAGTCGTCCTTGGGGAAGTGAGCTGGTACCCAGTCCATGATCACGCCAATTCCAGCCTGGTGTAGCTGATCAACTAGATACCTAAAGTCGTCTGGGGAGCCGTAGCGAGAAGTTGGCGCAAAGTATCCGGTCACCTGGTAGCCCCAGCTTCCCCCAAAGGGGTGTTCAGCAAGCGGCATGAACTCAACGTGAGTAAATCCCAGGTACTTCACGTGACCAATTAGCTCAGGAGCTAGGTCGCGGTAATTCTTAGCTCCTCTCCAGGAGCCGAGGTGAAGCTCATAGGTGGACATCGGTGAGCGAAGCGCATCGCGCTTCTCCCTGGCCTTGAGCCACTTTGAATCCCCCCAGGTGTAACTCGAAGTCTCGACAATCGAGGATGTGGCAGGCGGAATCTCAAAACTGCGGGCCATCGGGTCGATCTTGGTGATCCAGTTGCCGTGTCGCGTCCTGATTTGATACTTGTAGAGCGTTCCTGGACCAAGCTCCGGCACGAAAAGTTCCCAGATGCCACTTGATCCCAGCGAGCGCATGGCATGCGCCGTTCCATCCCAGGAGTTGAAGTCGCCCACCACCCTCACTGCGGAGGCGTTCGGTGCCCAGACCTTGAAGCTAACTCCACTGATCTTTCCAAGGGAGTCCTTGGTTTCGAGAACGTGAGACCCCAGTACCTTCCACAGCTCTTCGTGACGCCCCTCTGCGATGAGGTGCAGATCTAGCTCGCCAATCATTGGCAGGAAGCTGTAGGAGTCGGCGGTGTCCCAGGTTGCCTCCTCATACTCAGTGATTACCCGATAGTCGAAGGTCTTTGTCTTTCCTCTTGCCTCCCAGACACCGGCGTGAACATGCTCGAGGGGGATTTTCTTGGTTTTGGTCTTTGCTACCACGGAGGTGGCAAGGGGTCGAAGCGCCCTCAGCACCCACCCCTGACCCTCAGGATGGAGTCCTAGATAGTCATGCGGCGAGTGGTGAGAACCGTGGGCAAGCTGCTCGTAAGTTGGCTCATCCAACCTCATCGAATGACCCTGAGGATGTGTGCCGGTTCGCTGAAGGCATCCAGGCGAACGAAGTTGTGCTCGCCCCATGTGAACTTCTTGCCGGTGATTAGGTCCTCGACCTCAAAGCTGTGGGGAAGCTCCAGGGCCTGCATATCAGGATGCACCATGGTCTCCCTCACGGAGTGCGGGTCGGTGTTCACAACCACAATCACCGTGTTGTCCTTGCCCCCGTTGAACTCGGGCGCAAGCCGCTTGGCATAGACCAGAATCTGCTCATCATCGCTGTAGTGGTTGGTGATATTGCGCAGTTGACCAAGAGCCGGGTTTTCCCTGCGGAGCTTATTGAGCAGCCTGATTCTTGGGGCCAGGCTGACTCCTCTATCCTCGCTACCTACAAAGTCCCTGGCCTTGTATTCATACTTCTCGTTATCAATGTTCTCTTCACTACCGGCGCGAGCTACGGCCTCATAGAGCTCAAATCCTGCATACATTCCCCAGCTCGGTCCCGCGGTAGCAGCTATCGTTGCCCTGATCTTGAAGGCCGGACGTCCACCAAACTGCAGGTATTCGGTGAGGATGTCTGGGGTGTTGACCCAGAAACTGGGCCTAAAGAAGTCGGCCGATTCCTGTGCTAGCTCGTTTAGGTAGGAAGCGAGTTCCGCCTTAGTGTTTCGCCAGGCAAAGTAGCAGTAGGACTGCTGGAAACCAATTTTGCCGAGAGTGTGCATCATGGCTGGTCGCGTAAAGGCCTCGGCTAGGAAGATGACCTCGGGATGTTTCTGATTAACCTCAGCAATCAGCTGCTGCCAAAACTCGACGGTTTTGGTGTGAGGATTGTCCACTCTAAAGATCTTCACTCCCAGCGAGATCCACTTTTCTAGGACTCTGAGCACCTCGGCGTGAATACCGACGGGGTCGTTATCAAAGTTGATGGGGTAGATGTCCTGATACTTCTTTGGAGGGTTTTCCGCATAGGCGATGGTGCCATCGGCTCTAGTGGTGAACCACTGCGGGTTCGATTTCACCCAGGGGTGATTGGGCGAGGCCTGCAGAGCCAGGTCCATGGCAATCTCAATACCTAGCTTGTTTGCCGCTTTAACGAAGGCCGCAAAGTCCTTCTCGGTTCCCAGGTCAGGGTGGATGGCGTCATGGCCACCCTCTTTGCCTCCGATAGCCCAGGGAGACCCGGGGTCGCCCTTTTCGGCAACGAGAGTGTTGTTCTTACCCTTGCGGTGAGAGGTGCCAATCGGGTGAATCGGCGGCAAATAGAGAACGTCAAAGCCCATGTCGCTGACCCGCTGCAGGCTCTTGGTTGCGCTTTTAAAGGTTCCGGACACCCAGCTGCCATCGCGGTTTTGCTTGGCGCCCTCTGACCGTGGGAAGAACTCATACCAGCTGCCGCTTCCGGCAAGCTTGCGCTCACAATTGATGCTCACGGCCTCCGAGAGGGTCTCTCGCTCCCTAAGTGGGTGCTTTGCAGCCAACTCGCTCACTCCGCTTGCGATGACCTTTTCAAACTTCTCAGTGGGGGAGAGCTTTTTGTCATCAAGAATCTTTAGGGACGCCTCGAACTTTGCAGCTATCGTCTTGGCCTTGCCGCTAGACATCCTCTCGAGAAGCTTCTTGCCCTCAAGGATCATCAGCTCCTGGTCGACCTGGGCAGCCAGCTTGACTGAGGTGGCATGGACCCAAGAGCCATACTCGTCGTCCCAGGCTGAGACTTGGTAGCTGTAGCTGCCAACCTCAGTTAGCTGCAGACGCGTGACCCACTGATCCAGTCCAGGCTGCCCTGGGAGCATTGGGTGGCGGGTGGTCTTGCCGCTGGGGGAGGTTAGAACCAGTTCAACAGCGAGTTTGTCGTGGCCCTCGCGAAAGGCTGTGGCCCCGAAGTCAATTACTTCGCCCTCAAAGGCTTTGACCGGGAACTTTCCGCCGTCAACGACCGGCCAGGTTTTGACTATCGGAAAGCGTCCGACCGGGTATTCAGCTTTATCCACACGCCCAATTTACTAAGGCCACCCTAGATAACCCAACTAAAAGCTTCAGGGTCTAAAGAACGCGGAAGAGTTGAATGCTGGTTTCCACCATTCTCAACTTGGCTCCCGGCGTTAGAACCAGCTCCCGCTCAGGGGGCAGCTCGAGGGCAGAATCCCACAACAATTCGAAGCCCTTGGCTCCTGCAGGCTTTGGAAGCGAGACGTTCTTGATGGCTTCGGTGCCGTTCACCACCAGCAGCACTCCCTGCTTGCTACCGTCGCTTGTGAGGTGGTAGGTGAGCCGCTGAATCGTTCTACGCTCCGGGTTGTGCCAGTCCTCAATGCTCATCTCATCGCCGCGACCTGAGAACCAGAGCATTTGGTCGTGCTCCGGCGTCGGCTCATCGAGCTTCGTGAAGCTCCTGGGCCGAAGCGCTGGCAGCTGCTTGCGCAGCGCGATTAGGTGCGAGACGGTCTTCTGAAAACTTATCCGGTGCCCGTCTGGATCCCAGTTTTGCCAGGTGATCACGTTGTCTTGGCAGTAGGCGTTGTTGTTACCGCTTTGGGTTTTCAGCCTTTCGTCGCCGGCGGTAATCATGGGAACACCCGCAGAGAGAAGCAGTGTGCCGATGAGGTTTCTTGCGGCCTTGCGACGAGCGAAGTTCACCGAGCTGGTTGAAGTCTCACCCTCGTGTCCGTGATTGAAGCTGAGGTTGTTGTTGCCACCATCGCGATTGCCCTCGCCGTTCGCCGAGTTCTGCTTGACGTTGAAGGAAACAAGGTCCCAGAGCGTGAAGCCGTCGTGGGCCGTGATGAAGTTGATGGTGCCAAGGGGAGAACCTTCGCTGACCACGTCCTGTGAACCGGAGATTCTGCTTGCCATCTCCTGCACTCCGTTGTGGTGATTGCCGGAGCTGCGATAGGACGCAACGTCCTGAAGCCAAAACTTTCTAACGGAGTCTCTAAACCTGTCGTTCCACTCTGGGAAACCAGGTGGGAAGTTTCCGGTCTGCCAGCCGCCCATGCCAACATCCCAGGGTTCAACGATGAGCTTTGCCGAAGTGATAACAGGGTCCTCCTGCATGGCAGTGAGGACCTCGTGGCGAGGGTTGAAGTGATTGCTCTCGTCTCTTGCCAGGGTGGCGGCTAGGTCAAAGCGGAAGCCATCGATCTTGAGCTCTTCGACCCAGTAGCGGAGGCTATCGAGCATGAGCCGCTGCACCATGGGCTGGCCGAAGTTGAGCGAGTTTCCACAACCAGTGGTGTCTTGATAGTTCCCCTGGTCGTCCTGGCGGTAGTAGCTCGAGTTATCTAGTCCGCGGTAGGAGTAGGTGAGACCCTTGTGTCCGCCCTCAGCTGTGTGGTTGTAGACAACATCCAGGATCACCTCAATACCTGCCCGGTGAAGCTCTCTAATTGCACTCTTTAGCTCCAAGAGCATCGCCTCAGGACCCTGAGCCCGCTTGGCCTCTGATGCGTAGCGCATGTGCGGGGTGAAGAAGTTGATGGTGTTGTAGCCCCAGTAGTTGATAAGACCGAGATTTACGAGCCTGGGCTCTGAGATAAACGCCTGGATGGGAAGTAGCTCCACCGCAGTGATGCCCAAAGCGGTTAGGTGATCAATTGTTGCGGGGTGACCCAGTGCGGCGTAGGAGCCGCGAATATCCTCGGGGATAGCCGGGTTTACCCGAGACAGGCCCCGAACGTGAGCCTCATAGATGATGCTCTCACCTAGAGCAGTCTGAGGCTTCTCCACACCCTCCCAGTCGAAGCTGGTATCGATAGCAACGCAGTGGTAGTCCTTGGGGCTCTCGCGCACCAGACCCCTGGCATAGGGGTCAAGTAGGTTTCGCTCTGGGTTGAAGGCGTGCCTTGGTCCCTCGGGACCCTCGGCTCGAAGGACATACTTGATGCCTCGCTGAAGTCGGTCATCCCCTGCAGTCCAAATGCCACCATCTGATTGTTCGAGATTTATCTCGTGGAGAGTCTTGGAGGTGTCCTCGGGATCGAGAATTTGAAGCTTTACGGCGCTCGCGGTATCTGACCAGACCCCGAAGACGCCACCGCCATCGAGCAGATTCATGCCCAGGGGTGCGAGGTCTTGTGATTTTTGCGCCAACATACTGCCTTTTCAACAAAGGCTATAGGTCTTTGCTTTCCTAAACGCTCAAATACACTGGTTGGCATGCCCGTGTTCTTAGATCATGCCGCCACGACGCCTTGCAGGCCGGTTGCGCTGCACGCGCTGAATAGCGCCCTAGAGCAGCTTGGCAACCCCTCATCAGTTCACGGGCACGGCCAAAACACCCGAGCAATTCTTGAGGACGCCAGAGACCAGGTCGCTCATGCTGTGGGGGCCAACCGCAGCGAGATCGTCTTCACCTCGGGCGGCACAGAGGCAAACAACCAGGCCATCAAGGGCATCTATTGGGCTCAAAACCGCAAAAACAAGGCCCGCAAGGTCATTGTTACCGCAGCCACCGAGCACCACGCGCTGCTTGACCCAATCGACTGGCTTGTGGAGCACGAGGGTGCCGAGGTCATAAATGTCGCGGTTGGTAGCAGCGGGAAGTTGGATCTTGAGGACCTAGAGCAGATCTTGTCATCAAGGAGCGAGGAAATTGCTCTTGTGAGCCTGATGTGGGTAAACAACGAGACCGGGGTTATCACCGATATAGTGCGGGTAACCGAGCATGCCAAGCGCTATGGCATCCCTGTTCACAGCGACGCTATAGCTGCCCTAGGTCATGTACCAATTACCTTTGCAGAATCTGGGCTGACAGCGATGAGCATCTCAGGGCACAAGGTTGGAGCTCCAATTGGCGTTGGAGCTTTGGTAGTGGCGAGAGACTTCTCCCCGGTGAGCCTGCTGCATGGTGGCGGCCAAGAGCGCGGTCTTAGGTCTGGAACCATGAATTACCCACTGGCCGCCTCCCTTGGCGCAGCCTGCCAAGAGGCAGTTTCGGACCGGGTCGAGCGGCAGTCTCGCCTAAAAAAGCTGCGAGACCTCATCGAGACCGAGATTGTCAGGGCTATACCGAGTGCAGTGGTTACCGCCCGCGATGCTGAGCGTGTCGAGCACAACGCCCACCTGATTTTTCCTGGAACCCAGAGCGACAATCTGCTTTTTTTGCTAGACCAAGAGGGAGTTAGCGTCTCGGCGGGTAGCGCCTGTCAGGCAGGGGTGTTGGGGGCCTCTCACGTACTGGTTGCGATGGGCCACTCCGAGGATCTGGCTTCGGCCTGTTTGAGGATTACCCTCGGACACACCACCACAGCATCCGATGCCGAGCGCTTCATCGAGGCAATCATCAAGATTCACCCAGGGGCGCTGGTGGCTTCCCAGAGCACCCAGAGCGCAAATTAGACTTATCGGGTGAAGGTTTTAGCGGCCATGAGTGGCGGAGTTGACTCCGCCGTTGCTGCCGCACGCCTGGTTGATCAGGGCCATGAGGTGGTCGGGGTTCACCTCGCGCTCTCGAGGATGCCGGGGACCCTTCGCACCGGCTCCAGGGGCTGCTGCACCATAGAGGACTCCATGGACGCTCAGCGGGCTGCAAAGAAACTCGGCATCCCCTTCTATGTTTGGGACTTTTCAGAGCGCTTCAAGATCGACGTGGTCGATGACTTTGTCGCTGAGTATCAGGCCGGAAGGACTCCAAACCCCTGCATGAGATGCAACGAGCGCATTAAGTTCGCAGCGCTATTAGAACGCGCTCTGGCGCTCGGTTTCGATGCTGTTGGTACCGGCCATTATGCGAGCATCACCAAAGACGAAGACGGCAACCTTGAGCTTCACAGGTCACTGGCGATGGCAAAGGATCAGAGCTACGTCCTTGGAGTCCTAACCCAAGAGCAGCTTTCTCACGCCCTCTTTCCACTTGGAGCAACCGCATCCAAGGACCTTGTTCGCAAGGAGGCCGCGGAGAGGGGCCTAACCGTCGCCAATAAGCCAGATAGCTACGACATCTGCTTTATCCCAGAGGGTGACACGAGGGAGTGGCTGAGGGACTTCGTTCCTTCGAGCCCAGGAAAAATAGTCGACCAGCAGGGCACCGAACTCGGTGAGCACGACGGTCACGTCGGGTTCACGATCGGCCAGCGCAAGGGCCTGAGGCTTGGAAGGCCCGCGGCAGATGGCAAGCCTAGGTATGTGCTTGAAATCCGTCCAAAGACCTCGGAGGTTGTGGTGGGTCCCGAGGCAGCTCTGCAAATCACCCAGCTCTCAGGTGAGCGGTATTCGTGGTGCGGCAGAGCACCTGAGAGACCAGAGGAGTTCTTTGACTGCGAGGTGCAGGTGCGCGCTCACGGCGACACCGTGCCAGCGCAGGCGGCTGTTGTCGAGGGAGAGCTGGTCATCAAGCTCAAAGAACCCCTCTACGGAGTCGCCCCGGGCCAAACTGCAGTTGTCTACCTCGGAACCAGAGTCTTGGGCCAGACCACGATTGACCAAACCACCAGCGCGGAAGTCGCAGTTGTCTAAGGCCGAGCGCGCTGAGGAGCTGAGGGCTCTCATAGAGCGCTATCGCAACGCCTACTACCTAGAAAACGAATCGCTCGTTTCAGACAGCGAGTACGACGATCTAGAAAAAGAGCTAAGAGCGCTCGAGCAAGAAAACCCTGAGCTAATTGTCGACTCACCAACCGAAAAGGTTGGGGGAGCGGCAAGCAGCCTATTTGCCCCGCATCGCCACCTAGAGCCAATGCTCTCGTTGGATAACGCCTTCTCGCTGGAGGAGCTTTTGGCATGGGACCAGAGGGTCGGAGGTGGTCCATACCTCTGCGAACCAAAGATTGACGGCCTTGCAGTTTCCCTTACCTATGAGAAGGGCAAGCTGGTTTCAGCTGCAACCCGCGGCGATGGCGAGGTTGGCGAGGATGTAACAGCCAATGTCATGACAATCAGCTCGGTTCCCCATGCACTCTCGGGTTCGAATCACCCCGAGCAGATTGAGATCCGCGGCGAAGTCTTCTTCCCCTTAGCAGACTTTGCCAAGCTCAATGAGGGCATCGTCGCAGCCGGCGGAAAACCCTTTGCAAATCCAAGAAACTCAGCCTCGGGCTCGCTGCGCCAAAAGGACCCCCAGGTGACAGCCTTTAGGCCCCTTCAGATGCTTGTGCACGGCTTTGGAGCCTGGCAATCAAATGTTTCCTCACAGAGCGAGGTCTATCAGCTTCTGAGCTCGTGGGGCCTTCCAACCACTAAGCGCTACAAGGTTGCCGGCGATGCTCAAGAGGCCCGCGAGTACGTCGAACAGCTCGAGAGTGATCGGCACTCCATTGAGCATGAAATCGATGGTGTGGTGATCAAGGTCGATGACCTTTCTCGTCAGAGTGAGCTGGGTAGAACATCTCGGGCTCCGCGCTGGGCAATTGCCTATAAATACCCGCCAGAGCAGGTAAACACCAAGCTTCTAGATATCCGAGTCTCAATTGGCCGCACCGGCCGGGTAACTCCATTTGCAGTTTTAGAGCCCGTCCGGGTTGCCGGAAGTGAGGTCGAGTTTGCGACCCTTCACAACCAGGACCAGGTTC
>JADHKY010000040.1 GCA_016780945.1 Aquiluna sp.
TATCGCCAACCCCAACTGCACGACCCTCACAATGATGGCGGCCCTCGGTGCCCTTCACCGCAAGTGGCAGCTCACCGAGCTTGTTGTCGCAAGCTACCAGGCAGTTTCTGGGGCTGGGGCGGCCGGTATCGAACAGCTCACAGCGGAGACCAAGGCTGTGGCTAAGAACTCGGATGCCGGACTTTCACCAGACAGCGTCTCTAAGACTCTTTTAGCTGAGGGCCTAGAGCAGTCCGACTCGCTTTGGCCTGTTCCAATTGCGCTAAACGTCATTCCGCTGGCAGGTTCAGTCAAGGACGGCGGCCACTCCTCAGAGGAGCTCAAGGTGAGAAATGAATCTCGCAAGATTCTGGGCATCAAAGACCTCAAGGTTTCGGCGACGTGTGTGAGGGTGCCGGTGCAGGTGAGCCACTCTCTCGCCGTGCACGCAACCTTCGCGAGCGACATCGCCGTGGCAGATGCCAGGGCCGAGCTAGAGAAGCAGCCAACGGTTGTGATGATGGATGACCCACAGAACAATGTGTTCCCGACTCCCGCCTTTGTCGCGGGCCAGGACCCGACGTTTGTGGGCAGGCTTCGACAGTCACTGGACTTCCCAAATACCCTGGAGCTCTTTGTCGTTGGCGACAACCTGCGCAAGGGTGCTGCGCTAAATACCTACGAGATTGCCGAGCTGGTTGCTGGGGAGCTCGCCTAACTTATCGTTAGCAGCGTCGCACTTGGTGGGCAGAAGACCCTGATGGGGGCATAGATGCTCGCTCCCATGCCTCCGGAAACATGGAGATAGGCACTCTGCGCGCCCAGCGACCATGCAGAAATACCCTGAGCGTGCTCGCGAGGTAGGTCGCAGTTTGTGATTATGGCCCTGGAGCCTGGAAGGCACACCTGACCTCCGTGGGTGTGGCCGGCGAACATCAGAGAAGCCCCTAGCTCTAAGAAGCCATCAATGATTCTTCTATAGGGCGCGTGCGCCACACCGATCGTAAAGCCCGAGGGCCTCTCTAGTGAACTTAGACTGTCAAGATTTTCGTGGGGATCGTCCACCCCAAGAAAACTCAACTTGTTGCCTGCAACCTCTAGCGAACCGGATTGGTTGTTTAGGTTTAGCCATCCCGCGCCCTCAAACTCGCCGGTCATGCGCCCGGTGTCGAGATCATTGCGGCCTGCGGTGACCTTCGAGGGACCGCTCAGGTAGCTAAAAGGGTTCTTAGGTCTTGGGGAGCGATAGTCGTTGCTGCCATTGACGAAGACCCCGGGGTATTCAAAAAGTGGCTCAATAGCAACAAGGAGCGGGCTCACCGAGTCCTTATGTCCCAGGTTGTCACCGGTGTTAACCACCAGGTCGGGCTTGAGAGTGGAGAGGTCTTTGATGAAGGCCGCTTTGCTTCGTTGGCCTGGGGCAAAGTGAATGTCAGAGATGTGAAGAACTCGCATTGGCTTGATGCCAAGACCGGTGAGTTCAAGCTCGATCAGCTTGAAGGGACCTGCGTTTGTAGCTAGCGACATCTGTTAGGCAGCACTATGACCGCCGAAGCCTCAATAACTGCTTCTCCGGCCGCAGGGATGGTGGAGTGAACCAGCTCGTTTTCTAGTGTTGGCTCACACTCGTCAAGTAAGAAGCCCTGCGATGGCTGGGGGAAGCTCGGGAACAGTCCTGCACCCTCAAGAGCAGCGAATGCCTCTTCTAAGGTGAAGCCAGTAACGTTAGGCACTACCAGTTGGCCTCCGCCAGAGATATAGACCTTTATCAAAGATCCTCTTGGGACCTCGTTACCAAACTCGGGTTCGGAGTAGGCAATCATGCCCAGTGGCATTGTTGACGCCACCTCCTCCTCAACAATTTGAATGTTGAGGTCGGAAGAAATCAGTTGAACCTTTGCTGTCTGAGGATCAAACCCCTGGACGTTAGGTACCAGGACCATGTTTGGTTCGATGTATCGGGGCTCGGCTTTGGCGAAGTCTTGACCCTCGTAGTGCTTGTTGACTTCGGTCATCACCTCACGCCAAACCGCGTGGCGGATGGTTGACACCGCCCTGCCATTGATGCTCTTACCCTTCTGCGGGGTGAGTCCAACTACGTTTCCAACCCAGGTGGCTGTCGCTACCTCGGAGGAGAAGCCTGTCATCCAGGTGTGAAGCTGCTGGTCGGTAGTTCCGGTCTTTCCGGCCAGGGGAGTCCCGTCATTCGGGTTTGCTGCCGCACCTGTTCCGTAAGCCACAACTCCCTTCATGGCGTGGACCATGGCGTTGGCAATCTCGGGAGCAACTGCCTGGGAGCAGAGGCTCTCAGGAACCGTTAGTTCTTCGCCTGTCTTGCGGATGAGAACTCGGTCAATAGCGATCGGTGAGCAGTAGACGCCACCATTGGCAATACCTGCATAGGCGGCGGCCATCGTCAGCGGCGCAATCTCATTGGTTCCAAGAATCGAAGATGGTACAAAGAGCAGCTCTTCACCATCGGCGCGGTGAACACCGAAGTCTTCGGCAACATCTCTGATGCCACACAGGTCAAGCTGCGATGCCATAGCGGCAAAGGCGGTGTTCTGAGAGGTGATGACGGCCTGTTGAACACTGATGTCGTCGATGGTTCGCTCTTGGTCGGTACCGGAGTTCTTTACCTCCCAGAGGCCGACGACACCACCACAGGTTGCCTGGAAGTCTTCGGCGACGTTCCAAATCTTCACCTCGTCAGGTTCACCATCGAGGTCAACGTCCTCTCCGGTGTAGACCCGGCCATCAACGTGATCTCCAAGGCTGTAGCCCTGCTCGAGCCACTCCGCCAGAGTAAAGACTTTGTAGGTGGATCCTGGCTGGAAACCAGACGAGCCGCCATAGTCGCGGTCGGTGTTGTAGTTGACGCTTGTGGAGCCCGGTGGTGGGTTCTCGCTCTGGTCAAAGGTTCGATTTTGGGCCATGGCTACGATTCGCCCCGTGCCGGTCTCAACCGAAACGGAGGCGGTACCAAAACCCCACTCGTTATCTGGCGGGAGGTTGTTCATCACCGCATCCCAGGCAACCTCTTGAATGTCTAGGTCGAGGGTCGTGAAGATCTCCATGCCGCCTCTTCTCAAGAGCAGCTCTCTCTCCTCCGAGGTGACACCAAACTCAGGTGAGTTTCTGATTGTCCAAACCGTGTAGTCGCAGAAGAAAGCGGTGGTCTGGTTCACCTCGCAGCCGGACTGAACCGGCGTGATTCTGGTCTGTATCGGGGAGGCCTTGTAGTTGTCCGCCTGCTCCTGGGTGAGGTAGCCCTCGTCGGCCATGCGCTGCAACACGTAATTGCGCCTTCCAAGACCTCGGTCTAGGTTGTCGGACTCGTCTGGCTTGTAGTCGTTGGGGCTTTTGAGCATGCCGGCTAGGTATGCAGCCTGAGGGATGTTTAGCCTGCTGGCAGGAATGCCGAAGTAGTACTGGCTTGCAGTTTCAACGCCGTTTATTTGGTTTCCTAGGAAAGCCAGGTTTAGGTAGCCGGCGAGGATGTCCTTCTTGGAGACCTCTTTTTCCAGTGCAATTGCAAGCCGGATCTCGCGAAGCTTTCTATCGACTGTGACCTCTGTGGCATCGCGAATCGCGTCCTCATCGCCGGAGAGGTTTGCCGCTTCGACCAGGGACTGCCGCACGTACTGCATGGTGATGGTGGATGCACCCGGCCCCTCACCAAAGGTTGCGAGGTTTGTTAGGGTCGCCCTGATTAGTGAGATGACGTCCATGCCGCCGTGCTCGTAGAACCTTGGGTCCTCGACAGCAACTACCGCATCAATGAGGTTGGGGGACATTTCCTCGAAGGGAACCTCAACCCTGTTCTCGTGATAGAAGGTCGCGATCAGCTCACTTTTTCCGTCTCTGAGGCCATAAATATTCGAGGCCTGGGAGGCGTTAATCGGCCTCACGTAGACGGGAAGGCCCTCAAACATGGCAACGCCTGTGGAGGCTGCGACGCCAGCAACCGCCACAGCGGGTGCCAAGAGCGCGACGGCCAAAAGGCCGGCAACCGCGCTAAGCACACCGAACTTGAGTAGGTTTCCTAGCGTCGAGAGAACTGACTTACCCGACATAGACTCTAGGTTACCTCTCGATACCTGAAACGGAGCTGTGAAATGACCAAGTGGGAGTATGTAACAACCCCCCTTTTGCTGCACAAAGAGACCGAGATTCTCAACACCTGGGGCAGTAAGGGCTGGGAGCTAGTCCAGGTAACCACTGGGCCTCAGGGAGGGCTCATCGCCTTTCTAAAGCGAGCGGCCGAGTGAGCGTAGAGGAAAGGCTCGCCGCCCTTGGCCTAGAGCTTCCCGAGGTGGCAACACCCGCAGGTGCCTATGTGCCAGCGGTCATTAGCGGAAACCTAGTCTTCACCGCCGGTCAGATCCCACTGGTGGACGGCAAGCTAATGGCAGAGGGTCGCCTTGGTGCCGAGATCACCGCCGAAGCTGGCAAGGAAATCGCTCAGCGCTGCGCGCTGAACGCGATTGCTGCCGTAAAGAGCGTGCTGGGAGATCTGGGCAGAGTCAAAAAGGTCGTAAAGGTCGTTGGCTTTGTGGCCTCGACACCAGAGTTCACCGCTCAGCCTGGTGTTGTCAACGGAGCCAGCGAGCTGTTGCAGGCAGCCTTTGGCGATGCCGGCATTCACGCTCGCAGTGCTGTTGGGGTTGCGGTATTGCCGCTGAATAGCCCAGTTGAGGTCGAACTGATTGTTGAGTTTGAGTAGCTAGATTCGCTTCGACATCCAGATCGAGCTTTCGATCTCAAACCCAAGGCGATCGTAGAGCTCTCTGGATTCTGGATTGTTCTGCTCGGTCTCTAGGAAAATCACCTTCACGTCTTTGGCGCTGGCCCTCGACTGAGCCTCGGTCATTAGCAGCGTGCCGACTCCTTGGTGCCGGTATTCGGCAGCGACGAACATCTCATCAATCAGGGCCTCCGCACCACCTGACTCAATGCCCCAGCCCCAAGTAATCACAAGGTAGCCGGCAAGATCCTCGCCCTGCTCGGCGACCAGAAGGTCCCCAAGCTGTTCGTTGGCAATTAGTGGTCCGATCGCATCTAGCAGATGCTCATCGCTCAGCGGAGTACCAACCTCCTGGCAGTAGCCGCGCATGAGAACTAAAACCGCATCTTGGTCGGCCATCAGTGCCCTGCGCACGCTAGCCATTAGTCATCTGCTCCAGAAGATACTCGAGCAGAAATAGTGTCCATGACGGTGGTGTCGGCCAAAGTTGTGACATCTCCCACCGGACGGTCCTCGGCCACGTCCCTCAGGAGTCGGCGCATGATCTTGCCGGAGCGAGTCTTGGGTAGCTCTGCCACCACAAAGATCGTTCTTGGCTTGGCGATCGGGCCAATCTCTTTTGCGACATGGTCGCGCAGCTCCTTGGAAACTCCCGCCTCATCGCCGGTGTGGTCAAGCTGGCTCGAACGCAGTATCACGAAGGCGACCACGGCCTGACCTGTGGTCTCGTCCTTGGCACCAACCACTGCGGCCTCTGCGACGTAGGGGTGAGAAACCAGAGCCGACTCGATTTCGGTGGTTGAGAGCCTGTGGCCCGAAACGTTCATTACGTCATCTACTCGGCCCAGGAGCCAGAGGTCTCCATCCTCGTCGAGCTTTGCTCCGTCGCCTGCAAAGTAGCGGCCAGAAAAACGCGACCAGTAGGTTTCTTTGAAACGCTCCGGGTCACCCCAGATGCCCCTAAGCATCGAGGGCCAGGGCTCGGTAATAGTCAGCAGCCCCCCATGGCCATTTCCGACCGCATTACCCTCGTCATCCACTACCTCCATTGAGACTCCAGGCAGCGGAAGCATCGCGCTGCCGGGCTTGGTCTCAGTGACTCCCGGCAGTGGGGAGATCATGATTGCGCCAGTTTCGGTTTGCCACCAAGTGTCGACGATTGGGGTCCTGCCAGAGCCAATTACCTCGCGGTACCACATCCAGGCCTCGGGGTTGATCGGCTCACCCACGCTGCCCAAGAGTCTGAGCGAACTCAGGTCGTAGTGGCTTACGAGCTTGGAACCAAGCTTCATAAAGGACCTGATTGCGGTTGGTGCGGTGTAGAAGATGTTGACGTGGTACTTCTGGATGATGTCCCACCACCTGCCCCAGTCGGGTGTATCTGGGGTTCCCTCGTAGATCACCTGGGTTGCGCCATTAGCCATCGGTCCGTAGGCAACGTAGGAGTGCCCCGTAATCCAGCCAATATCTGCAGTGCACCAGTAAACGTCCTTTGTCTCGTGCAGGTCGAAGACATTTTTGTGGGTGTAGGCAGCTTGAGTTAGGTAGCCACCTGTGGTGTGCAGAATGCCCTTTGGCTTTCCGGTGGTGCCTGAGGTGTAGAGGATAAACAGCGGGTGCTCGGCGTTGAAGCCCTGCGCGACGTGCTCGGTGTCGGCGACCTGAAGCTCCTCGTGCCACCAGAGATCGCGGTTATCGTCCCAGTCAATCTCATTTCCGCAGCGCTTGACCACCAGCACGTTCTCGACGCTCGGACACTTTTCATGGCTGAGCGCCTCGTCAACGGCTGGCTTTAGGGCGCTGGCCTTACCCTTGCGGAAACCGCCATCGGCCGTGATGACCAGCTTCGCTCCTGCGTCCTGGATTCTCGCCGCTAGTGAGTCCGCGGAGAAACCTCCAAAGACCACAGAGTGCACCGCTCCGATTCGCACCACAGCCTGCATCGCAATTAGCGCCTCTGGAATCAGGGGCATGTAGATGGCGACCCTGTCGCCGGCTTTGATGCCAAGCTTTGTCAGCACGTTGGCTGCCTTTTTGACCTCGTTCAACAGGTCAAGGTAGGTGAAAGTCTTAGTGTCTCCAGGCTCACCCTCGAAAAATAGTGCAACTCGCTTACCCCAGCCAGCCTCGACGTGACGATCAAGGCAGTTGTAGCTGACGTTTAGCTCGCCATCTTCAAACCACCTTGCAAAGGGAGCTTCCGACCAGTCGAGGGTCTTGGTGAAAGGCTTGTGCCAGTGCAGGTTTCTTGCCTGCTGAGCCCAGAATTCAAGGCGGTCTGCCCTTGCCTCTTCATAGAGCTTGGGTCCCGCGATGGCCTGCTCGGCAAATTCAGCACTGGGTGGGAACCTACGGTTTTCATGCAGCAGGTTCGCAATTTCATTTTCGCTTGACATCGTTGTCCTCCAGAGTTGCCCTCTCATAATGCCAGAGATTGGGTTTTGTTATTGCAAGCTCAAAAATGTGATATTTCTGAAAAGTCCCCCAAATAGGGAACAAATATCTTCAATATGCTTTTAGACTGCTAATACTGACCTCGGTCGGTTTTTGTCGGGGGCATCCCCCCATAGCTCCCGGCAACTGGCGGCAGCTTTCCCCCAAAGCTGCCGCCCCTTATCTTTTCCACAGGTTCTTATTTAAAGCAGCTTCTTTGCCCCTTGGGTTTGCATGATTTGGCAATGGAATTGCCAGCGAAGCTTCTTGAGCTTGTTGCCGACCTCGCAGCCATCGCAGCAGCCGACACTATGACGGGCATCATCGCCGGGATACCTTGTGAAAATGCAAGAGAAATTGCCGCCGGTAATGGCGCAAGTTTGGATTCTTGTCGTATTGTCAGTGAAGTTGTCAGCATTAGGGTTGGCAAACAAGACCTATTTTTCGAGGTCTTCGCCAGCGCGAAAGCGGTGGCTATGGGCGCTACGTAGGAGTGGATTTGGCAAAGAAACTGGTGATAGTTGAGTCGCCTGCCAAGGCGAAGACCATCTCCAAGTATCTAGGCGATGACTACGAGGTCTTAGCCTCGGTCGGGCACATCCGCGACCTAGCCGAGCCCAAAGAGATTGCATCTGAGAAGAAAAAGGAACACCCATCACTGGCGAAGTTCTCGATTGACGTCGATAACGACTTCGAGCCCTACTATTCAATCTCTCCGGGAAAGTCCAAAACAGTTTCCGAGCTTAAGAGTGCTCTCAAGGGTTGCGATGAGCTCTACCTCGCAACGGATGAAGACCGCGAGGGAGAGGCAATCGCCTGGCACCTCCTAGAGGTGCTTAAGCCCAAGGTTCCGGTTCGCAGGATGGTATTCAACGAGATCACCAAGGACGCGATCCAGGAAGCGAGCCGCAACACCCGGGAGATCAACGACAACCTCGTCGAGGCCCAGGAGACCAGGAGGGTCGTCGACCGCCTTGTCGGCTATGAGATTTCTCCTATTTTGTGGCGCAAGATAAACCGCGGCCTCTCCGCCGGTCGGGTGCAGTCTCCCGCGATGCGAATGATTGTGGAGCGCGAGCGCGAGCGCATAGCCTTCGTTTCCGCAGGCTACAGTTCCGTGACCGCAAACCTGGAAGAGTCCTCCATCAGCTTCGAGGCAAAGCTTCTGAGCATTGATGGCAAGCGGCTCGCAGGCTCAAAGAGCTTTAGCGAGGACGGCGTGCTTACAGCCGACGTTTTAGTACTTGCCCCAGATGCGGCCGAGCAGCTCGCAAAAGATCTAACGGGTGAAACTCTCAAGGTGACGAGCATCGAGGCTAAGCCCTCAACAAGAAAGCCCTACGCACCTTTCACCACCTCAACCTTGCAACAGGAGGCCTCCAAGAAGCTCTCGCTGAGTGCGAAGCAGACCATGGACCTGGCTCAGCAGCTCTATCAAGAGGGTCACATTACCTATATGCGCACCGACTCTCCCTCGCTATCCCAGCAGGCCATCAATGCCGCTCGAACCCAGGCCGCACAGCTCTACGGCCAAGAGATGGTCCCTGATGCACCGAGGGCTTATGGGGCAAAGAGCAAAAATGCCCAGGAGGCCCACGAGGCAATCCGCCCGTCGGGAGATTCCTTCAGGGAGCCCAAAGAGCTCTCGGGGTCGCTTGGGGCTAAGGCGCTAGCTCTTTATGACCTGATTTGGCGCAGGACCCTGGCTTCTCAAATGGCAGATGCCAAGCTCTCCACGACCACAGTGAAGTTTGCCGCTAGCGCTCAGGGCAAGGCTCTCGAGTTCAGCGCGAGTGGAACCGTGGTCAGCTACAAGGGGTTCATGGCCGTCTACGAGGTCATCAAGGAAGACGACGATGAAGAGCAGGCTAAGCTCCCCACGCTCACTGAGGGTCAGGCAATAACTGCGGAGGAAGTTATTGCAAAGTCTCACCAGACCCAGCCGCCTGCCCGCTACACAGAAGCATCACTGGTAAAGGCGCTCGAGGAAAGAGGCATCGGAAGACCCTCTACCTACGCGGCGATTATCTCCACCATCATCTCCAAGGGTTATGTCATCAAGCAGGGCTCTGCTTTGGTGCCGGAGTGGATCGC
>JADHKY010000041.1 GCA_016780945.1 Aquiluna sp.
TACTAGAAGGCGGTCGTTTACCCGCTCTACTGTAATGCCAGAAAGGTCGAGCTTTTTCTGTCCGTGCCAATTGATAACTAGCTGCTCAACCTCCAAAACCTGAGCCCGGGAAATGGCCGTTCCACTGATGCTCTGCAGGTATAGCTGAAGAGTTTTTCTTCTAAGTGCCGGATGCAGGCCCGCAACACTTCCCACAGCAAGACCAGAATGGCTATCGGAGGCAGCAAGAACGGCCCGCGCCTGCTGGGCCAAAAAGTCATCTGCCTCAAAAGCGAGGTCAGCGGTTCTCGCGAGCGCCGCCTGAAACCCAGCCCCCAGTGTCTTCTCCAGCTCCCCCGAAAGATTTCTCACTCGAACCCGCAAGAAGCTCTCGTCCTGATTGTGTGGGTCATCCCAAAACTGAAGATCCTGATCTAGGCAAGACTGCCTGAGTTCCGCTCGTGAGATATCCAGAAGCGGCCTGACAAGGCGTCGCTCCTGGTCGATTTGTGGCATGCCACTAATTGACCGAAGACCAGATCCTCTAGCGAGCCCCAACAAGACAGTCTCTGCCTGGTCGTCCTGGTTGTGACCGAGCAGGACATAGCTTGCAGAGTGTTCCGCTCTTGCCTTTTCAAGCGCTGTGTATCTGGCATCCCTAGCGGCAGCCTCAAGGCCCTC
This sequence comes from Aquiluna sp., assembly GCA_016780945.1. Taxonomy (GTDB): domain Bacteria; phylum Actinomycetota; class Actinomycetes; order Actinomycetales; family Microbacteriaceae; genus Aquiluna. The sequence goes on from JADHKY010000041.1 coordinate 661, forward strand.
GCCCGTGGGGGTGACCTTCACCTGCTCAACAATCACCGGATCCAAACCCAACGCACTGCATCTCTGGGCGGCCTCCTGGGCAACCACCTGCGAATTAGGCTGCAGCCCGTGGTCGATGATGACCGCACCAATTCTGTGACCAGCCTTTGGGATCTCAAACGCGGAAGCTGCGGCCAAGGCCATCGAGTCGGGCCCGCCCGAGCAGGCAACCAAGAAGAGCGATCCAGGCTCTAGGTCGAGCTCTGCAAGCAACTCACGAACTGCGCGCCGAGCGTCCGCCATGGCGGGGGTGAGGCGAGGTCTAACTGGCATCGGCTCCAATTCGATAATGTTTACACTCAAAGCCTATTTAGGAGAAGCGTTGTCATACGAAGTAGTTATTGAGATTCCTCGCGGAAGTAGAAACAAGTACGAGGTTGACCACGAGACTGGCAAGGTCTGGTTAGACAGGGTGCTCTTCACTCCTTTTGTCTATCCAGTCGACTACGGCGCCTTTGAAAACACCCTCGGTGGTGATGGTGACCCGCTAGACGCGCTTGTCCTGCTCGAGTATCCGGTCTTCCCCGGAGTCCACATGAGCGTTCGCCCGGTAGGCATGCTTCTCATGGAGGATGACGGCGGTCAGGACGAGAAGCTACTTTGCGTATTGGACAAGGATCCTCGCTTTGCCCACATCCAAGACATCCAAGATGTGCCGCAGCAGACCAAGAACGAGATCGAGCACTTCTTCGAGCACTACAAAGACCTAGAGCCGGGTAAGTGGGTCAAGCTTGGCGGTTGGCAGAACAAGGCTGCCGCTGAGAAGGTTCTTGCCGACGGCTACGCCAACTTCAAGGGCTAACCAGCACGATCAGAGGGAGGGAAGTTGCAGCAACCAGACACGTCTTCGATTGACACCGGGCTAGTAAAGCTGCTCGATGACTACTTTGAGGTAATTCACGCTCAAGACCTTGAACTGTTTGATCAGGTGTTCCACGAGCGCTGCACCCTCTATTCAGCGCAGGGTAACGAGCTTGTGCTGCGCCCCTTTGACGTCTACAGAGATCAGGTGGCAAATCGCCAATCACCCAAGGATTTAGGTAATCCAAGAGACGACCAAATTCTTGAGATTGACCAGATTTCAGACACTATGGCTTGGGCCAAGGTTCAGCTGCAGATGTTCGGCGGCATCATGCAGGACTACCTAAACTTCGTGAAGATCGACGGTAAGTGGTGGATTATCGCGAAACTCTACGAAAAGGTCGGCGAGTACTAGTTTGAGCTAGCGGTCGGCCTGCCCGCATAGGGCCAAAGCTCGCCATATCGCACTGGCACAATCCGAACGGTTCTAGCTGGGTTCGGAGCCTCAAGCATCATGCCGTCGCCTAGGTAAATGGCAACGTGGTACTTATCTCCTGAGAAGGCGCTCTCGGTTGACCACCAGATCAAATCTCCGCGCTGAGCATTCTGGAATGGCACCAGTTTCTTCTGTCCCGCCAGCACGTTGTATTGAGCGGTAGCTGAGTGCCAACCGATGTAGACACCGGCTGCCGCATAGCTCTTCATGGTAATTCCGCTGCAGTCCCAAACATTCGGTCCGGCGCCTCCAAGGACATACCTCTCACCAAGCTGTTCACTTGCAAAGGCAATGGCGGTCTCGACCTGGGCCCAGTCCGGTTCGCCGACTGAGTAGAGCTCAGGGGCGGTAGGGGCTGCACGAATAGCAGCCTGCCTTCGCTCCCACTCAAGACCCTCTTGCCTCTGGCGTTCAATTTCTTCGGCGGTGTCTTTGAGCTCTGCGAGCTGCTCCATCATGGTGGCGCGCTCGCGCTCAGACTCGGCAACCTTCGCAATGACGGCATCCGCGGCATCCTGGGCCTCTTGGTAGAGCTTTTCGGCCTCGGCCTCTATCTCCTCGAGCTCGATTCTTGACTGCTCAAGCTCCAGAGCCAGCGCTTCGGCCTGAGCCTGCTTGTCGAGCGCGGCCTGATAGATCGCCTCGGTGCGCTGAGCGATGATCTCCTCCATGCTCATCTGAAACAGCAGGCTCTCGGCATCGTCTGGGTTGAAAAGAAGCTCGAGTGTGGTGTCGGTGGCACTGCGATCGCGGAACATATGAGCGACGATTCTGCCGAGCTGAAGCCTTGCCTCCTCGGCCTCGGTCGCAGACTGCTCGACCCTGGCCTGCAGCGATTCAACCTTGGCGGCCATCTCGTTCTTGGCGTCTATGGCCTGGTTGTATTCCTCGTTCTTTTGAAGAGCGATCGTCTCCAGCGCTCTTGCCTCTTCCTCCAAGGTCACAAGGAGTGACTCGATGCGCTCAATCAGCTTTTCTTTTTCCTGAACATCGCGCTTAGCAGCGGCAACCTCGGCGGCAGTTGGGTAGTCGGGGTTGGCGTATGCGGGGGTGAGTAGCAGCGTTCCTGCGACCAGGCCGATGCCGGAAAGAGCAGCGATAATCGCGTTTTTGCGCATTGCCAATTCGACCTCCCTGCCAAGAATCTAAGCCAAAGCTTCAAGTATTGCCTGAGAGTTCGCTATGTGTTGCGCAACTTGCCGAAACACAAGTAGTCTTTACCGTCGGTGCTTTGAAGTTGCCAGCTTCTGGCCCCATCGTTTAGCGGCCTAGGACGCCGCCCTTTCACGGCGGTAGCACGGGTTCGAATCCCGTTGGGGTCACTAGGCGATTTAGAAGCATCTCTGGCCCTGTAGCGCAGTTGGTTAGCGCGCCGCCCTGTCACGGCGGAGGTCGCGGGTTCAAGTCCCGTCAGGGTCGCGTCGCGCAAGCGAATGGGGAGCGAGAGCTCCAAGGCTCTGTAGCTCAGTTGGTAGAGCGAACGACTGAAAATCGTTAGGTCACCGGATCGACGCCGGTCGGAGCCACCAGAAAGAGGCAGATAGTGACCATCATCTTCGGTTTGCTATCTGCCTTTTCCTATGGCTACGCAGACTTCGTAGGGGCCATAGCCGCCAAGAAGGTAAGGGCCCTGGCGGTCACCACGGTTGCCTTCGTATTTGGACTGACCATCGCGGTATTTCTCTCGCTGTTTTTTGGCGCCAGCTATCAGCTAAGCGTTATCCAGATCGGTATCTATGCAGGAATCTGCTCCGCGGCCGCAATTACCTTTCTCTATGCCGCGCTGGCCCTAGGCCCCATCTCCATTGTTAGTCCGTTGACGGCTGTTTTGTCGGCGATGATTCCGGTGCTGTTCGATGTCGCCTCCGGGCAGCAGCTCAGCGCGTTCGCGCTTGTTGCAATCGCCATGATTTTGGTGGCGGTAGTGCTGGTGGCGTTTATCCCCGGAGATGCGGTCCGGCTGCCGACCCTCAGGGCAACGCTCTATTCGGTGGGAGCGGGAGTTGGCTTCGCAGGAATCTTCCTGTTTTTAGACATGGCACCCGAGGGCAGCGGGCTTGGGGTGCTGGTTGTCATGCGACTGGTCGGGCTGGTGCTATTGGCTGGTGGCCTGATTGGTCTAATGCTGGCTGGTCGCTCCAAGGTGTTTGTGGAAAAAGAGCTTTTTGGAAAGTCGTTATTTCCGCTGGTGCTATTGGCCGGTCTCGGTGATGTAACCGGAAACGTCTTTTTCATGATCGCAACCTCAAGCGGAGCCCTGGCGGTTGCCGCGGTGCTAACTTCGCTCTATCCGGTGGGAACAATCCTGCTCGCGAGAATCTTTTTAAAGGAGCGAATAGCTCTGAGCCAAAACATCGGCATCGCTCTAGCCATCGCGGCGTGTGCGATCTTGGCAGCCGGCTAACTAAGGAAAGCAATTGAAAACTAAGAACCGCTGGGTCGGACTCGTCTTTATCTCGATGGCGATCTCTCTGGTCATCATTGACGGCACCATCGTCAACACCATCTTCCCAAAGGTGATTGAGGACCTCGCCCTAACCTCCACGGAGGTGCAGTGGGTTCAGGAGAGCTACGTCCTGGTCTTTGCCTCCACACTCCTGGTTTGGGGCTCGCTCGCCGACAAGATCGGTCGCAAGCGGCTTCTGCTAATTGGAATTGTCATATTCATCATTGCTTCGGTCTGGGCGGGTTCAACAGAGTCGGCCGGTGAAATGATTGCCGCTCGGGTGGTGCAGGGTTTTGGTGGCGCAATGGTGTTGCCAACCACGCTGTCTTTGGTGAACGCAAACTTCCAGGGCAAAGAGCGAGGCATCGCCTTCGCGGTCTGGGGAGCGACCATTGGCGGCATGGTTGCCGTTGGTCCAGTTCTTGGCGGCTGGCTAGCAACCGACTTCACCTGGCGCTGGGCATTTTTGATCAACCTGCCCTTGGGCATCTTGATTCTCGCCGGCCTCATCTACCTAATCCCCGAATCAAAAGCCGAGGGTGGTCGCAAGGGCATTGACTGGTTAGGTGCTGCTATCTCGATTGTCATGTTCGGCACCCTGGTCTTCGGCCTGATCGAGGGCCGCGTCTATGGCTGGCTCACCCCAAACCCAAAGAACCAGTTTGCTCTGGGCGACTTTGTCTGGCCCGAGGATGGCATCTCTGTGATACCAGTAGCTCTAGGCATTGCTGCAATAACGAGCGTGATGTTTGTGCTCTGGGAGCGCAAGCGCGAGCGCGAAGGCAAGAGCGTTCTTTTAGACCTTGGGCTATTCAGCATCGCCTCGTTCCGAAACGGTTCACTTGCAGCGATGATCATTTCTCTTGGAGAGTTTGGCCTGCTTTTTGCAATCCCACTCTGGCTCCAAAATGTTCTCGGCCTGAGCCCAATAAGCTCCGGGCTTGTGCTGTTGTGGTTGGCAGCTGGTGCCTTTATGGCATCGGGAATTGGTGGGGCGCTCTCAGGCAAACTTCCCCCTGCCAGAGCGGTCCAGATTGGCGTCGGGCTTGAGCTTATTGGTGTTGCGGGAATTGGTCTTGTGGCATCGGTTGATGCCGGTTGGGGAGTTATTGCTCCACTGCTATTCATCTACGGCATCGGCATCGGGCTAGCAACCGCTCAGCTGACCGGAGTCATCATGGTCGATGTCCCGATGTCCCAGACCGGACAGGCCTCTGGTTCGCAGTCGACAGTTCGGCAGATTGGCTCGGCTCTGGGTATTGCTGTTCTTGGCAGCATGCTCTTCACCGGAACCCAGGCCTCCTTCGAGGATCGCCTGGACGAACTCGCGGTTTCGCAAACCCAGCAGGTGATGCTGGTCGATGCAGTCGTCGAATCAGCTGGAGGCGCTATCCCGCAGCTTTCAGAGGGACTTGCCGCTCAGGGGGTCTCTCAGGAGCTAGCCCAGTCCATCGAGGAGGCTGCCGGAGATGCCTTCACAGATGGCGCGAAGTGGGCGGCTTTTGCAGCCGCAATCTTCCTGCTTCTGGGCTTCGCCTCAACCTTCAGACTTGGGGCCAGATCTAAAGAAACGGCCTAGAGGTTTTTGTCTGCGAAGTGGGTTGCGGCCTGGTAGATGTAGTTACCTAGACCCTCGCGCTGACCCTCGTAGGCTTCGTTATAGCCGGTTGGCAGGGCAAAGCTCATGGCTAGGTTCTTATAGCTCTCGCGATCTGGAGTCCAAAACCTCAGGCAAAACTCGTAGTGCTCTCTGACCGCATCCTGCATCTGCTCGTGCTCGGGATCTAGCCCCTCGTCAAGGCAAGAGATCATCTTCTCGGTTATGGCTCCGAACTCTTTGGTGAACTGCTGGTTCTCCTGAGCTGAGTAGTTGTTTTGGTAGTAACTACCCGCAACCAGGTTGTTCCTATCGTCAAAGTTCACTCCTTCAAGTTACCAAATTCGCTAGTGTTTGAAGGGTGTTAGCCAACTGGAGAATGGCTGGCATGGTGTTTGTCGGTGGCGCGATCGGAACCATGCTGCGTCACCTAATCGGGGAAGTATTCGGCTCTTCTTATGAGTTCCCCACCTCCGACTTTCTCGCGCTTGGGTTTGTGAACCTGATCGGCAGCTACTTCTTGGGGCTCACCGCAAGACACCCGATTTTCTCCAGCGAGAAAAGAAAAGCTTTCTTTGGCACCGGCCTGGCCGGGGGCTTCACCACCATGAGCGCACTGACGCTATTTATTGACAATCAGGGGCTGTCTCCGGAAATCGCGCTGTTGCTATTTATCGGTCCAGCCACCTATGCCTTCGGCTGGCACCAGGGCAGAAGAAGAGCGAAGAAGGTGGGGCATGAGTAACCCGGTTCTTCTAACTCTCCTCATCGGAGCTGCCGGCGGTGTCGGGGCGGTTATTCGCTTCGCGATCATCTCCTGGCACGGAGCGTTGCCTTTTGGACTTTTCGCGGTCAACATTCTCGCCGGCGGCTTTGTCGGATACATCTACTCAGGTTCGCTAACCCAGGACTGGCTTGTGATTGCATCGGTAGGGCTCGCGGGAGGCCTCTCTACATTTGCAGGCGTATCTGCTGAGGGCTTTGACTACTACCACCGAGGCAGGCTGGCGCAGATGTTGCTAACTCTGGTGATCAACGCACTCATGCCACTGTTGGCAATGATGCTTGTCATGATCCTTGTGTAGTTTTTGTTATCATTTCTCAAGGTTTTCCAAAGGTTTCCAAGGCCGTGCGGCTAAGGACTACGAGAGATAAAGGGGGCTCGCCATGGGGCGTGGCCGTCAAAAAGCAAAGAACACCAAGGTTGCTCGCGAGCTGAAGTACTACAGCCCATCAACCGACTACTCAGCGCTCGAGGCTGAGCTGGGTCAAAAAGCAGGCCAAGAAAACGAAGACTTTGTTGATCGCTGGGCCGATGACGACGAGCCGTCGCTAGACGACGAGCGCGTGGTAGAGCTCGACGAAGACCAGTAGAAGCCAGTCTTCCCGAAGCTTCGTAAGTTTTGTACAAAACTTGACACACTTTTGTACAATAGCCTCATGGCAAAATATTCAGCTGCAGAGGCGAGAGCCAAATTCAACGAGGTCCTCACGCTAGCTAAAACCGAGGCTGTGGAAATCCATAAGCACGGAAAACCTGTCGCGGTTATGGTCGACGCTATGAAATACGAAGAGTTTTTGGATTACGTCGAGGACCTAGAAGATTCCTTGGCGATTTTAGAGATACGTGCTTCGGAGGATTTTGATCCCAGCACTTGGAAGACCCTTGAAGAGGTAGAGCGGGATCTTGGTCTCCGCCCGCTATAGGGTCGTCATCGAACCGCAGGCGGAAAAGGCTCTAAGCAAACTTGATCCCCAGACTCAGACCAGGCTGCGCCTTGCAATCGGCTTGCTGGCTTCGAACCCCTTCCCGCCAAACTCTCGCAAACTGGTAAACAGGGTCGGCCACCGAATCCGAGTTGGTGACTATCGAGTGATTTATCAGGTCGAGGGCGAGATGTTGCTCGTGTATGTTTTCAGGCTCGGCCATCGCAGAGAAGTCTTCCGAAACTAGCTACCAGGCGTTAGCCCCAACGACCAAGCCAACCAAGATATCCAGGTTCACCCTGTCGTCTCGGTAATCCTCGGTCAGGGCAAAGTACTCGCCATCCTCTGAGGCAATCCTCACAGTCCTACCCTCAGCCTCGAGATAGTCAACCGCGGCCTGCTTGGTCATGCCAACAACTTGGCAGGCAAGAACCTTGGTCTGAGTGTGCTGCTCGGTGAACTGATCCGGCGAGGTGTCCTGGTAGCAGTGCACATTAGGAGTGTCCCTCACCACGCTCACCGTCGCAGACTCCGCACCGCTTATGAGCCCCAACAGGAACGCTCCGATGGCCACCATAATCCCGGCAACACCTACCCCAACAGCTGCCCTATTGCGCATAGTCACCAATTAGACGCACAGCCCCACCAGCAACACCCTTGGCATTGGTGGTGTAGCCCTCGGCCTCGGCATCACAAGCTGTGGATTCAATCACCCCGAGCTGCCAAGAGTGAATACCACTGTTGGAAATCAGCTTTGCGATCTCTTGGGCACTGGACTTTCTAACAACGAGTGCGAAGCCAAGTCCTAGGTTCCAGGTGCTCTCAAGGTCTTTGAGATTGTGCCCGGCCCAACCGGCCAAAACCCTAAAGACATCATCGGGACTCCAGGTGCTGCGGTCGACATCCAGCGAAACAGTCTCGGGCAGCACCCTCGAAAGATTTGCCGCGATGCCGCCTCCGGTGATGTGGCTCATGGTCGCAATCTGCCCATCAAATTTCTCGAGCACAGTGTTGAGCACCCCGCTGTAAAGACGGGTCGGCTCCAAGAGCTTCTCACCCAAGGTGGTCGAAAACTCAGCAACGTGGTCTTTATAGCCGAGACCTTTGTCGGCAACAATCTTCCGGACCAGCGAGTAGCCATTGGAGTGGAGTCCTGAAGATGCAAGACCTAGAACAACATCGCCGACCTCAACCTTGTCGCTAGAGAGGATCTTGCTTTTTTCTACAACTCCGGTCGCAGCTCCGGCAACGTCGTATTCGTCCTCATTTAAAAGCCCGGGGTGCTCAGCGGTCTCTCCTCCCACAAGAGCAACGTCGACCTGCTTGCAGGCCTCGGCAATGCCGCGGACTATGTCCGCAATCCGGCTCGGGACAAGCTTGCCGCAGGCTATGTAGTCGGTCATGAAAAGGCTCTTAGCACCAGTGACGACGATGTCATCGACCACCATTCCAACAAGGTCTTGGCCGATGGTGTCGTGCTTGTCAA
>JADHKY010000042.1 GCA_016780945.1 Aquiluna sp.
AGTCGGGTTGTTCCATTTGTGTCAAAAACCCCTGTATCTGACTGAATGACGCAAGGAGCATCATCTGCGGCTGGGGAAGAGCAAGCTGGAAGAATCTGGTGTACTTCGTCGTGTCGCGGGTCGCCCTCGCTATATGGGGTCTGCCACCAAGGCTTGGAGTAAATAGAGGTCTCGATCGCGACGTCTGCTGTTGCGTCATTAAGAGTAGTGCCATTAATGCTGTCCCCGTCTGTGAAATCAATCACAAACCCGAGAGCCAATTGAATCCGGACAGCGGCACTATCCATGGCATCCATGGGCACGTACACGTTAAAACTCACCGAGGCTACTGAATCTGCCAAATCTTGATAAACGCCCGCTGTGGTTCTAGAAGCCCCCAACATAAGAGTCCCCACGGTCGCGGGGAAATCATCGGATTTCTTGACATATGGAGTCAACCCATCACAAAGAGTTGGCAGACTGCCGGTTGAGGTGATTCTGCTGTTTTCAACGCCTGAACCATTGTCATTGAAATGCGCACCACCCTTGATACTGGCACCAGAGCCAACATTTCCGTCGTAGAACGCCCAGACTCGCTTGGTTTCAGCTGTTGACAGGTTGGAAATTGTGATTTGAGACCTTTGGTAATAAGCCTTAGAGGAATCAGTGCAAGTTATCTCCTCGACACCACCCTGTGCCATATTGCGCATCAAAGCATTCGAATTATCGCCACTACTTTTCGTGGTGAACATAGTGGTGAGCTCTCTGGCTCCCCCGCCGACTTCAAAACCCTCCAAGGGTCCGCCGCCACCAAACGCTGCCGTTCTAGCACCGCTAACATCAGTCCAACTCCGAGTTAGGTCAGAGCTAACCCCGTCGACAGTAATTGTCACAGCAGTTGTCTTATTGCCTGAAAGAGCAGCCTGCGCCACGAAAGGCGTTTGGGGCACAACACTTAAAAGCAGACTGGCCGAAATTGCAAGTGGTAGTAATCGTTGGGATCTCATCCCTTATTTGTAGCATAGATTTTCTATTTTGTTAAGATGTCTTTACATAAATGCTAAAAAAGTTACCTCAACCACACAGTGCAGAAGGTGCGAAGGTCACTCGATTCAAGGTGTTAACAACTGACACATGCCAACGAAGCTATTTTTCTCGAGAGTCCTCTCTTTACAAGTTGGCTTGGTCCTTGGGATAGCTGTAAATGATGAAGGGTAAGTAATCCCCTACTTGTTCACCACAATCACTCGACCGTTGAAGTTATCGTGCTGAGTCACCTTGGTTTGTTACCAGTAACTGAGATCTGTCCCATCTCGTAAGTTCTTGGTACAAAGTGATAATGCTGCCGCTTATACCTCAAGAGAGGTATGCCTTGTATTCGCTACAAAAACCCAAAAGAAGCCCGCATAAGAAGTCATTCCAACTTAGAGCTACATTTGCAAAACTCCACTGAACACAGTTGCGCCTTCGGTCAAACCCGCTTTATTTGCAGCGTTTTTGTACGTTAGTTGCGGGTGCCTTATCCTTGGGAGAGAAGGCCTCGTAGCTCAGTGGATAGAGCAACGGTTTCCTAAACCGTGTGTCGGAAGTTCGATTCTTCTCGGGGCCACCTAGGCAGCTTGTTGCTGCAGGGCTAAGAACTCTTGCCACTGAGGCATCGGCTTCTCAGCTCCCCGCACACTCCAAACCAGACCGGTTGGCATCTTCGGGGTGACCCTAAGCTCCCAGCCCATCTCCTGAGGGGTCTTGTCGCTCTTGGCGTTATTGCACCTTAGGCAGCAGGCGACTAGGTTCTCCCAGCTGTCCTGACCGCCACGTGATTTGGGAATCACGTGATCAATGGTGTTGGCACTCTTGCCGCAGTAGCCGCAGCGGTGTGCATCTCTGCGCAGCACGCCTCTTCTAGAGACTGGCACCCTGCGGGAGTTGGGAATGCGAACATAGCGCTGGAGCAGAATTACCGCCGGCATGTCAAACTCCTGCTTCGCGCTGCGCACAACCTCACCACCAATCCCGGCAAGCACGGTTGCTTTTTGGTTGAGCACTAAGACCAGTGCTCTCTTGAAGGAAACGACCGCTAGCGGTTCGTAGCCTGCATTCAGTACGAGTGTGCGCAAGATGTTCTCCTATCGAATTCGCCCACACGGCTTGTGAGTATTCGTTACTGACTCCGGAAACAAAAAACGCGCCGCAAAAATGCGACGCGCAGGTTTTTCCGGCATGGGTATGCAGGGGTGTTGGTGGAGATGGATCCAGTTGCCATGCCTGGATTGCATGTCTAGTGGCACTTCACCGCCCCTTCCCAGCTAAGTCAATACTTGCAAAGAAGATTAAGTCTGCGAGGGGAAATCACGCGTTAGAAACGCTGAAGCTTTGGGTGAACTTTTGGGATCAGTTTTGGATGTCCGCGAGGCGAACGATGTGGAATCTATCGGTGAAGATTGGTGCCAGCTTCACGCGGTCTCCCGGCTGAGGCGCGTGGTAGAAGTTACCGTTACCGGCGTAGACCCCGTTGTGGCTGTAGTCATTGAAGACCACGATGTCTCCGGGAACGGCCTCCTCGATAGGAACCCGCTCTGCGTATCTAGCCTGCTGATAGACGCTGTGCGGAAGCTCGATTCCAAACTGCGCGTAGACAAAAAGCACAAGGCCAGAGCAGTCAATACCGTTGGGGGTTTGACCACCAAAGACATATGGCGTTCCAACAACCTCGGCGGTTGCCTTCATGATGTTGGCGCTGGTGATTTCGGTGAATCTAGGTTCTGCTAAGTAGTCGGCAGCCAAAGGGCCACGGTAGCGCTGAGAAGATCGCTTGACCTCAAACTCCGATGCGTCAGCTGGTTGGTACTCGCCTCTGGTAAAAGAAACCGCCCTCACCGTTGCGACTGATAGTCCTTGGGATGGGGCGGAGAGCTGAACCATTTCGTTAGAGGTAGTTAGGCCCGATACGGCAGTTGCCTCAGGAGAAAAACCATATGAGGGCAAAGCGAAAGTTGCCATCAGGCCAGTGGCCGATGCCATGGTCCAGAATGAGCGCATGCCGCTGCGAGCGGCAACCATTTTCTTGGCCCGCTCTGCTTTTCTTAGCTCTTTGCGCGATGGCCTGGCATCAGCTGAACTCAAAAGGAATCCTCCGAGAAGTCTTTGGAACTTCTAACTGGCCAAGTATAACTAGTTAGCCATCTGTTCACACAAAAACAGGTGCTGCCCAATCGAGTCATCAATCAGCAGACCCTCTTGATAGCCCGATGCGGTTAGCAACTTCTCACCCGACTGAATTGTCAAAATAGTCGAGGCCTTTGGCACCAGGCCCAACTGCCGAAGCTGAGTTAGGAAGCTGGTGTCTAGCTGCAGCGGCTCGCCAATCCTGCAAAGCTCATAGTCGCCTCCCGCTAGTTCACTAAGCGGCCGACAACTTTTCACCTCTGGAGCGGGAAGCCCCAGCAGCTCAAGTCCCGGTATCGGCATTCCAAATGGCGAGTGAGTTGGGTTGTTGAGAAGCTCAATGAGTCTTCGCTCAACGGCTTCGCTCATGACGTGCTCCCAACGACAGGCCTCGTCATGCACTCGCTCCCAGTCAAGGCCAATGACCTCGACCAGTAGCAGCTCAGCTAGCCGATGCTTACGCATCACCTCAACTGCGGTCAGCCTGCCCTCGTCGGTGAAGAGCAGCTTGCGATCTTCCTCAACCCGAAGCAGCCCATCGCGCTCCATCCGGGCAACCGTCTGGGAGACGGTCGGACCGGAGTGGTCTAGCCGCTCGGCAATCCGAGCACGCATAGGCGTGATGCCCTCTTCCTCAAGCTCCAAAATCGCCTTGAGGTACATCTCCGTGGTGTCTATTAGGTCAGTCATTTATTTTCCTGTGGCTATGCAAGAAGACTAATAAAGCCGGAGGCTAAACTTACCGCCATGGCCCAGATTGTGATTCCCGAAAACCTCAAGCCCAAGGACGGCAGGTTCGGTTGCGGGCCATCAAAGATGCGCCCCGAGCAGATCACAAGCTTTGTGCAGTTCGCGCAGGAGCACATGGGAACCTCGCACCGCCAAATGCCAATCAGGAATCTGGTCGGCGAAATGAAGCAGGGGCTAAGTGAGCTATTCAGGGCTCCTGCGGGCTACGAGGTGATTCTGGGTAATGGTGGTGCCTCAGCGTTTTGGGATGCCGCAACTTTTTCTCTTGCAACGCGCAAAGGACAGGCCCTTGTGCACGGAGAGTTCGGTAGCAAGTTTGCCAAGATCCTCGGTGCACCATGGCTTGCAAGTCCGACCGTAATCTCCGCAGAACCGGGCACCAGAGGTGAATTGGTAGCTGAGGCAGGTGTTGACATCTACGCCTACCCTCACAACGAGACCTCGGCGGGAGTTGTCACAAGCGTCAAGCGAGTATCGGGAGCTGACGGTGACGCTCTCATGCTCACCGATGCCACCAGTGCCGCGGGCGGCATCGACTTCGAACTTAGTGAGACCGATGCCTACTACTTCGCACCTCAAAAGAACTTTGCCTCAGACGGTGGCCTCTGGATAGCGATGGTCTCCCCGAAGGCAATCGAGCGCATCGAGAGCGTTGCAGCATCGGATCGCTACATCCCCAACATTCTCAGTCTCAAGCTTGCCCTGGATAACTCACGTGATAACTACACGCTGAACACGCCCGCCCTAGCCACCATCTTCTTTATGAATGAGCAGGTGAAGTGGATAAACCAAAACGGCGGACTGAGATGGGCGGATGCGAGAACCAAGCAAAGCTCCAAGCTGCTTTTTGATTGGGCGGAGCGTACCGAGGTTACCCACGCCTTTGTAGAGAATCCCGAGCACCGCTCTCAGGTGGTCGCAACGATCAACTTCGCCGACCACATCGATGCTCTTGAGGTTGCCCAGATACTTCGCGAAAACGGAATCGTCGACACCGAGCCATACCGAAAGCTTGGAAAGAATCAGCTCAGGATTGCAACGTTTGTATCAATGGAGCCTGCAGACATAGAGGCTCTAATCGAGTGCATCGACTTTGTATTGGAGCGAATGTGAAGCTATTTGTCCGTCACGTTGAGCGCAAGCCCGATCCCGAGCCGGTGAATGTCAACCAGAAGCTAGTTGTCTTCGTCGGCACCGGCGTCTGGGCCATCGTCCTGGTTGTTCTGCTCGCGTTTTACCAGTCGCTTGCGGACGCGGGTCTTCTTTGGTGGCTCCACACCGCCATCGTTGGAATTCTGCTCGGTGGCGTCGCCTACCTCATGGTCAGAAACAACTGACCCCATTTCGTTTATTAGCGCGTCTGCCTCGGCATCGGTCTTTGCTCGACCCTCTTCCCTCAGCTGGCGCCTGAACTCCTTGAGCCTTTCAGACCACGGCACCCACTCCGGGGCTAGCTGAGCATCGGGCCCTGCAAGCATGTTTATCTCTGCCACTGTTGCGGCCTTGCGCTTATCGGGCTGAGTCAAAGTAACAACCCATTGCCAGCCGGTGTAGCCCTTTGCTGTTGATTCAAAGCGGACCTCTACCACTCCCTTGGTCTCCTCGACCTCGGAGATGAGTTTGCCAAAGGAGCCCTCGGAGAATTCCTCCAGGGCGCTGGTTGCCTGATCGACGAGCTTGCTAGCCTTCGAGCTCATCCGCCACCCGTCTCAGTAGCTGCGCTACCTTGCGTCCGTGGGCTGCCTCTGGATACTTACCACGCTTCAGGTTTCCACCCATCTGGTCCAAAAGCCCAATTAGATCCTCTGTGATGACCGCTAGGTCTTCGGCCGGCTTACGACCAACCGGAGAGAGGGTCGGAACCTCCAAAATTCGAAGCGAGAGAGCCTGGGCGCCTTTGCGGCCGTCGGCGATGCCGTATTCGACCCGAGTGCCGGGACGGATGGTGGCGCTGCCCTGAGGGAGCGCGGAGGCGTGCAGGAACACTTCAGAACCATCGTCGCCTGCGATGAAACCGAAGCCCTTGTCGTCGTCAAAGAATTTGACCTTGCCTGTTGGCATCTTTCCCACTTTCAACTGAACCGAGGCAAGTGTAGCCGAAAGGCTTAGGCTTGTCTGATGGCCAAAAACAAGAATCCTCGAAGGCTCGAGCAGGTGCTCGGGGGCATGGCCGTCGGCGTCATAGGGCTTTCCATACTCTCTCTGCTCACCACACTCCTGATGGTTTTCCTCGGAGTTGACAACCTCCCTGTGATTCTGGCTCAGCTTCCACTCATCGGTTTACCCGTCGGTTTTTTGATCATCATCTCGATGCTCGTAGCGGCAATCATCCGCCGCTCACGCGAGGCCAGGGACTAATTGAGCTCAATACTTAGCCTCGCCGGAGTGCTCCGGGAGCACTCAACAAATCAGCTTCAACTCGTTCTCTCCCAGATGGTCGGTAACTCAGCCGGCTGCAAGGATCTCTTTGATCTGAGCAGGCTGCTACTAACCGGAAGAGAAATCGAATCAAGAATTCGCAAGCTCCCCGCAAAAGACCTAGAAATGCTTGCAGCTGGGAAGAGCTCCAAGCGACTACAGGCAAGCTTTCTAGCTGACAGTAAGCCCTACCCAGAGGCTCTAGAGGCCCTCGAGAGAATCGAGCCGGGTAAGAGGCCGAGGTTGGATACCGAGGGCGGAAACCTCTCCGCCTATGAGACCATGCTCTGCCTCACGGAGATTCACTTCGCGCTTGAGCAGCACTGGTTTGATGTCATGAAGACTGGCCTCAGGGCGCAGGATGCGAAGCTAATCGGTGAGAAGCTCAAGTGGCAAAGCAAGGATGTGCAGCTAAGGTTCCGACTTGCCATGCGCGCCGGCCACGTTGCCGAGCACCACGGTCGTTGGGTCACCACAGAGCTTGGACAAAAGTGGCTCGGCATGACCAGGGAGCAGGCACTTGCTCAGCTGATCGAATGCATCTGGGACCTGCCACAGCTAAAGCTTTCTGAAGGCGCGATCCTCGAGCAGCTTCTCGAGGCATTTCCGCTCATGATCACCTTCAACCTCGCGACCTTGGAATTCGGTGCAACTCTGGGTCTGCTAAATCAGGGTCTCGCTCTGAAGCCAATAACCCTTGGGCCAAGTGCTGCGGCAAAGGAGATCGCAAAGAACCTTCCCGCAGCAGAAGAGCGCCTTATTGTCCAGGGAGATCTTTCGATTGTCTGCCCCTCACCATTGACCACCAAGCTGCACAAACAGCTCGACTCATTCGCTGACAGCGAGGACTTGGGCCTCGCATCTAGATTCCGGCTCAGTGCGCTCTCGCTCTCTCACCACCTAGAAACAGGCGGCGCTCTCAAGGACGTCAGGAAGACCCTCGAGGGCCTAAGTGGCAGCAAGCTGCCCCAGCCAGTTGAGTACCTAATCTCTTCGGTTGAGCAGAAGTTTGGAAAGCTCAAAATCTCTCGATCGGGCGACACCACGATAATCGCCGCGGCAGACGAGATATTGCTGACACAGATAAAGAACGAACGGGTGCTCAATCACCTCAGTCTTTTGGGCTCTGCAAGCGGACTCAAAAGCCCAAGCTCACTTGAGCTGAGCTACTTCTCCCTTAGAGATGCGGGCTATGCGGCGGTAATGGTCGACGATAAGGGCAAAGTCCTGTCACCACGGTTCACCGCAAGCCTTACTCTCGAAGTCCAAAGCGATGATGAGCTCGAGGCTCGCGCGAAAAACCTTCTCAGCGGAGAAAAGACGGCGGCGGACCCATCGGACGTGCTTAGGCAATTGGAGTTTGCGCTCAAGAACAAATTGAAGGTGCAGCTTTCGATTGAGCTCCCTAACGGCAGTGAGGAGAATTTTTTGCTGACCCCGTTGGGACTTGGCGCGGGAAGACTCAGGGGACGCGATGAGGAGCGTCAGGCCGAGCGCACTCTCCCGGTCTCAAGAATCAAGTCCGTGGTGCTCAGTTAGGCTTAAACGATGTCTCCCGGCCCCCTAATTGTTCAGTCCGATAGGACTGTGCTGCTTGAGACTGGCCACCCAGATGCCTCAGATGCCCGGCATGAACTTGCAATCTTTGCGGAGCTAGAGCGAGCACCCGAACACATTCACACCTACCGCATCACCCGGCTCGGGCTTTGGAATGCTCGCGCTGCAGGTCACGATGCGGACTTCATCATTGACTCCCTGACTCGCTGGTCAAAGTTCGAGCTTCCAGGCTCTGTGGTCAGCGAGATTCGCTCGACAATTGACCGCTTTGGAAAGCTTGTTATTACCCGAGACGATGAGGGGCTAATTCTCGTTTCCGACTCAGCTGCCGTCATGGCCGAGGTCTCCAGCAACAAGAAGGTTGCCGAGCTCCTAGAGGGAAGAATCGACTCAGGTTTCCGAATTCAACCTTGGGCCAGAGGTCAACTCAAGCAGCAGCTTCTAAAGCTGGGCTGGCCCGCCGAGGACAACGCCGGATTCACCCCAGGGACCCCTTTTGAAATCTCACTGGACAACTCCGAATGGGATCTGCGGGACTATCAAAAGCAGGCGGTGGCGAAGTTTCAAGCTGGCGGCTCTGGAGTGGTTGTGCTGCCATGTGGGGCGGGTAAGACTCTGGTGGGCGCAGCAACTATGGCCGAGCTCAAGCGCAACACCTTGATTCTCGTCACCAACACTGTTGCAGCAAGGCAGTGGCGAGACGAGTTGCTTGCCCGCACCACACTCAAAGCAGAGGACATTGCGGAGTACTCCGGATCCTCAAAGGAGCTGGCTCCGGTCACAATTGCGACCTACCAGATACTCACCACTAAGCGAAAGGGCGAGTTCGCCCACCTCGCACTGCTCGATGCCCGGGACTGGGGTCTGATTATCTACGACGAGGTCCACCTACTACCCGCACCGATTTTTAAGATGACCGCAGACCTTCAGGCCAGAAGAAGACTCGGCCTAACAGCGACCCTGGTTCGTGAGGATGGCAGGGAGTCCGATGTGTTCTCGCTCATTGGTCCCAAGCGCTTCGATGCCCCCTGGAAAGACATCGAGGCCCAGGGCTACATTGCACCTGCCGAGTGCTTTGAGGTGAGGGTTGAGCTTCCGGATGAGGAGCGCATGGAATACGCCATTGCCGATGGCGACGCCCGTTTTCGAATTGCAGCGACCGCAAAGGCGAAGATTCCACTGATGAAGAAGATCCTGGCCA
>JADHKY010000043.1 GCA_016780945.1 Aquiluna sp.
ATCGTCGCCAAAGGTGCTCGAACGAAGCCAGATAGCACCTTCCTCTTCAAAGATGTGGCCTGACTCACGCAGCCTTGCAATTGACTTCTCAACTGCACCTGACTCGTAGAGCGAGTTCTCATGGAAAAAGACGTCGAAGTGAACACCGAAGTCCTCGAGAGACTTCTTAATCTGCTCAAACATCATCGCCACACCAGCGGCCCTGAAAGCCTCCTGCTGCTCTTCACCCGTTAGCTCCAGCACCTCGGGCTGATTGGTCAGAATCTGCTGACTGATCTCGGTGATGTACTCCCCCGCATAGCCATCCTCCGGGGCCTCTTGGCCAAGCGCGGCGGCAACCAAGGACCTTGCAAATCGATCAATCTGAGCACCGTGATCGTTGAAGTAGTACTCCCGCGTGACCGAAGCTCCCTGAGATTGCAGGATACGAGCTAAGGAGTCGCCGACTGCAGCCCAGCGAGTTCCGCCTAGGTGGATGGGTCCGGTGGGGTTTGCGGAGACAAACTCCAAATTGAGCTTTTGTCCTGCAAGCTCGCTTGATAAGCCGTAACTCTCGCCCTGCTCGACTATCACCTTTGCGAGTGCTCCGGCAGCAGCATCAGAGACAAAGAAGTTTATGAATCCAGGTCCTGCAATTGATACCGACTCGACTCCGTCGGTCTCGCGAAGCTCCTTAGCTAGCTTCTCGGCAAGCTCCCGGGGGTTTATCCCCAACGTTCCTGCAAGCTGCATCGCAACATTGGTTGCCCAATCTCCGTGATCGCGATTTTTGGGTCGTTCGACAACCACTTCGCTAGGGACCTGCTCCTTGGCAAACGCTCCAGAATTAGCCAGCGCCCTGAGGGCACTGACTATTGCCTCGTTGAGCTGTTCTGGCGTCAAAGGATTTCCTGGTTTGGGGGCGAAAAATGCCGACTCTGGCACTTGAGGGTAGGCCTAAATCATACCCTTGCGCCCGAAGAGACTAAAGGGTGGAAACCCAGGCTGTTGCATTGCCCGGAAGCTTGCCACCTGAAATCGCACCGGAGGAAAGCAGAACTTTGCCACTAGGAAGTTCCAAACCTTCCTTCCCAAAATTCGTCACGCAGACGATTCCGTCCCGCTCGAAGGCAGTTGCATTTGGCCCGAGATTGAGCCACTTGAACGAGTCAGTCGAAAAACTTGCCTTGCGAAGCTTGATGGCCTCTCGGTAGAGATTCAGAGTTGAGTCTCCAGCCTCCTGAGACTCGACATTCACCTGCGCAAACCAAGAAGGCTGGGGCAGATGCGCTCCCCCTTTTCCAAATCCATAGGAGCTTCCGGCACTGGTCCAAGGAAGTGGAACCCTGCAGCCATCGCGGGATTTCAACTTGCCTTCACCCCTGAACCACTGCGGATCCTGCATGCTCTCTCCGGGTATGTCTAGCACCTCGTGGAGTCCTAGTTCTTCTCCCTGGTAGATGTAGGTGGAGCCCGGCAGGGCCAGAATCAGCAGAGTCGCAGCCTTCGCCCTTGCAAGCCCCAGATCAAGATCCAAATTGGGGTTCAACCGATTCTCTACGTACCAGCGGTGTTCGTCGCCAAAGCCATCGGCGGACTCGCCATAGCCGGGGATTGCAAGTCTGGTTGCATGCCGAATCACATCGTGATTTGACATCACCCAGGTGGAAGAAGAGCCTGTTTCGGCGCTCATTTCTAGGTTGTCGGTGATTATCTTCCGGAAACTATCGGCATCCCATTTGGAGGCTAAGAGATCAAAGTTAAACGCCTGGCCCAAGCCATTTGCAGATGCGTATGGGGGACGCCGATTCGGATGGACCCATGCCTCTGCGACGGCAACTGGGGGCGGGTCATACTCATTGAACACCTCACGCCAAGCTGCGTAGACTTCGTGAACCTCATCACGGTCAAAGATTGGGTCAGTTCCGTCATCCTTCATGACCGATAGCGCATAGGAGTCGCGGTCAGGCAGCGGCTCTAGATTCTTCTTGAGTCCGTGGGCAACATCGATTCGGAACCCATCCACGCCTCGATCTGACCAGAATCGAAGGGTGTCTAAAAAGTACTGGTGGACTTCCTCGTTGTCCCAGTTGAAGTCTGGTTGCTCCTTGGTAAACAGGTGCATGTACCACTGACCATCGGGGACCTGGGTCCAGCCCTCGGGTCCGAAGTGGCTGGCAAGCTTCGATGGTGGCTGGGAACCATCCGGTCCCTTGCCGTCTCTAAATATGTAGCGATCTCTGGCTGGTGACCCCGGTGCTGCCTCAAGGGCCTCCTTGAACCAGGCGTGTCTGTTTGAGGAGTGGTTAGGCACGATGTCGACAAACACGCGTATCTGGTTTTCGTGGAGTTTGGAAACCAGCTCATCAAATTCCTCAAGCGTTCCAATCCGCTCGTCTATGGCCTGGTAGTCATCGACGTCATAGCCACCATCTGCAAGTTGCGACGGGAAAAACGGAGAGAGCCAAACAGCATCTATACCGAGACTGGCCAGGTAGTCAACGCGAGAGAGAATGCCCTTTAGATCACCAATCCCGTCGCCATTGCCATCGGCAAAGCTTCGAGGGTAGATCTGGTAGACGACTGCGTCTCGCCACCAATTGGCGGGACCGGGCAATTGATTTGTTTTCACTTAGCTCCAGAGTGTTAAAACCTGAGCCTTAGGCTACAACAGCCGCTTTGTGCTGGTGTCCTCGGATGGCCACGCTGATAGGCTTTCGCTGCCGCCCCCATAGCTCAGGGGATAGAGCACCGCCCTCCGGAGGCGGGTGCGCAGGTTCGAATCCTGCTGGGGGCGCTAGGAGTTCTCTTCCAGGTAACTTGCCATCTGCTGCATTGCCAAAAACCTGTGTGACATCGAGTTCTTCACTTCTGGATCCAGTTCGGCTGCCGTCTCGGAAAACCCCTCCGGAACAAACACCGGGTCGTAACCAAAACCACCATCACCTGCGGCCTGGAGAGCAATGCTGCCACTCCAAATGCCTGTGAAGCTGACCTCGGCATCGTCCGAAACCAGTGCCACCGTGCAGACAAAAGCCGCACCACGATGTTCCATTGGTATGTCCTCAAGTTGCGCGAGCAGAAGGTCTCGGTTTATTTGATCGTCTCTGGTTCCAGACCAGATTGCCGAAAATATGCCTGGTGCTCCACCCATTACCTCCACGGAGATGCCGGAGTCGTCTGCAAATGCTGGTTTACCCGTCGCTTTGTGGGCCGCGCGAGCCTTAATGAGTGCGTTTTCCAAAAAGCTAGTTCCGGACTCGACCGGTGATTCCCCGTCAAAGGTCAGCACGTTCACCCCAGGCATCCGGCCCCTTAGAATCTGTTGGGCCTCGGCCGCCTTGTGAGCATTGCCGGTCGCAAAAACTAGCTCCACCTGGGTCCTACTTGATCTCTAAGGTTTCGCCAAGAGCCTCTCGCTGCGCCGCAGCCAGCTCAGAAGTTGATTCCAGAGCGAGCTCAAGGAGCCGATTTAGTTCATCACGATCGAATGGTTCGGCCTCTGCGGTTCCCTGAACCTCGACAAACAGCCCCCGGCCGGTTATGACCACATTCATGTCGGTGTCGGCTGCCACGTCCTCGACGTAAGCGAGGTCAGTCATGGCTACCCCATCGACAATCCCAACAGATACCGCGGAGACTGTGTCGTAGAGCGGCTTTGCGCTCTTTGCGATGTGGCCATTTGCCTTTGCCCATGCAATTGCGTCTGCGAGAGCTACAAATGCGCCGGTGATGGCCGCGGTTCGCGTCCCACCATCGGCCTGAATTACATCGCAATCGATGACGATCGTGTTCTCGCCGAGCTCTTTGTAGTTCACTACCGAGCGCAGTGCCCGACCAATAAGTCTTGATATCTCGTGGGTCCGGCCGCCGATCTTTCCTCGAACACTCTCCCGGTCAGACCTGGTGTTCGTGGCTCTTGGCAGCATCGCATACTCCGCGGTCACCCAGCCCTCGCCAGAATCCTTCTTGAACCTTGGAACCCCAGGAGTAAAGGAGGCGTTGCAAAGCACCTTGGTGTTGCCAAAGGAAATGAGGACCGAGCCCTCCGCGTGCATCGTGTGACTGCGCTGAATCTTCACTGCGCGCATCTCGTGCAGCTCTCTGCCATCTGCTCTACTCATCTAAGTCCTTTCGCCTAAGGTGTTTCACTGCCGAAACCTCGGGTCCGAGGAATCTACCCGCCAGGGCCTGAAACGAAGAGGCGTCCCCGGTGGCAAAGAAATTGTGAGTGGGCTTGTTTCCCTCAGGTGCGCTCAAATTCTCTTCGGTGAGAACTCGGAAAACATCCTTTGCGGTCTCCTCGGCGGAAGAGACCAGGTTCACTCCATCCCCCATGACGTAGGCGAGCGCCGCCTGAAGAAGCGGATAGTGAGTGCAGCCCAATACCAAGGTGTCAACTTGCGCCGCCTTCAGCGGTGCCAGGTAATCGGATGCAACCTTCAGTAGCTCTGGCCCCGAAGTGACACCGCGCTCCACAAAGTCCACAAAAGCGGGGCATGCCGCGCTAAAGATCTCGAAGTCGACCGCTGCTGCGAATGCGTCGTCGTAGGCCTTTGAGGAGATGGTTGCAGAAGTTCCAATGACTCCGACTCGCTTTGAGCTACTGGTAGCAACCGCGGTTCTAACCGCAGGTTGGATTACCTCAACAACTGGAACACCTAGACCCTCGGTGTAGCGCTCTCTGGCATCTCGCAGCACCGCAGCAGATGCTGAATTACAGGCAATCACCAAGAGCTTGACTCCCGATGCAACAAGCTCATCCATAACCTCGAGTGCGAGCTTGCGAACCTCGGAGAGGCCCTTTGGGCCATAGGGAGAGTTGAGAGTATCCCCCACATAGGAAATCGACTCGTTTGGGAGCTGGTCAATGATGGCTCTGGCGACAGTTAGTCCACCAACGCCAGAGTCGAATACTCCGATCGGCCTTGCATCCACGCCCTAAGTCTAGGGTGCGCAATCAGCAGTCAGTAGGCTGTTGCCGTGTCTTATGCCCTGATGACTGACCGCTACGAGCTCACCATGCTCCAGGCCGCGCTCCGCTCTGGAAAGAGTGAAAGAGAGTGCGTTTTCGAGGTCTTCACTCGTCAACTTCCCTCCGGCAGGCGCTACGGCGTTCTCGCAGGTGTGGGCAGGGTTCTAGATGCCATTGCCGATTTCAGGTTTGGCCAAGACGAGCTGGACTACCTTCGCAAGGCGGAGGTTGTGGACGAAAAGACGCTCGAGTGGCTGAAGAACTACAAGTTTTCAGGCTCAATAACCGGATACCGCGAGGGCGAGATCTACTTTGCAAACTCCCCGGTGATGACAGTTCGCGGCACGTTTGCCGAGGCAGTGCTGCTTGAAACTGTAATTCTCTCCATCCTCAACTACGACTCTGCCGTTGCCTCAGCGGCATCCCGAATGCACACTGCCGCCTCAGGTCGCTTTCTCGCCGAAATGGGAGCGAGGCGAGCCCATGAGTCAGCCGCTATTGCCGCCGCAAGAGCGGCATTTATTGCCGGCTTCGACGCAACCAGCAACCTTGAGGCTGGAAGAAGCTGGGGAATACCGACCATGGGAACCAGCGCTCACAGCTTTACCCTGCTGCATGACTCCGAAAAAGAGGCCTTCGAGGCTCAAATCGCCTCAATGGGACCAGACACGACACTTTTAGTCGACACCTACGACATCACCAGTGCCGTGAAAATGGCAGTTAAGCTCACTGGCGGCAAGGTCTCGGCAGTTCGGATTGACTCTGGAGACCTCGGCTCAGCGGCCGTTGAGGTTAGAAGGCAGCTAGATGATCTCGGAGCAAAGCAAACCAGGATAGTTGTCACCAGCGACCTCGACGAGTACACCATCGCGGCCCTTTCGGCAGCTCCCGTGGACCGCTTTGGAGTTGGAACTTCTTTGGTAACCGGATCCGGACACCCAACTGCCGGATTTGTCTACAAGCTCGTCGCACACACCGATGGTGCTGAGTGGACAGAGGTGGCCAAGACTTCTAAGTCAAAGACCAATCGTGGTGGGGAGAAGAGAGCATCGAGGCTGATAGAGTCCGGCACCGCCTCCGCGGAGCTCATTGGAAGCGATGTCGGTCGCCCGCTTCAAGTTGATCTGATGAGTGGGGGCAAAGCTGAGAAGCAGTACCTGGGCAACAAGGGTGTCATGGCCGCCAAGGCACATCACCTGGATGCGAAGGCAGAACTGCCGAAAACTGCACTGAGGCTTTCAAAGGGCGAACCAGCCATACCGACAATTTTTAGTTAGGGCTTGAGCTTTTCGTAGATCGCCTTGCAGGTTGGGCACACCGGAAACTTCTCAGGTGCTCTAGAGGGAACCCAAACCTTGCCACACAGCGCAATAACCGCGTTTCCCATGACGGCGGAGGAGACAATCTTGTCCTTTTTCACGTAGTGCGAATAGCGCTCGTGATCCCCGTCTTCGAGAATCTCCTCTTTTTCGAGGAGCTCGGTGTCGCGATCTGACATGGTGCCTAGTTTAGGTCGGCGGCATCGCCAAGGGTCACTGTGAAGGTGCGGTTGGTGCCGTCTCGAAGGACAACCACCTCAACCTCTGCACCTGCCGGCTGCGCCCTGACTAATGCGGTGAGGTCGGCGGAACCGGTAACCCTCTCCCCCGCAAACTCAATAACTACATCCCCGGAACGAATACCCGCAGCATTCGCAGCGCCATCCTCGGTGACCTGTTCGACATAGGCTCCAATTGAGAAGCTTGAGTCAGCCGCGAAACTGTTGCGAACCATCGCACCGAGCAACCCGTGGGTTGCTACTCCGGTCTCCATGATCTCGGTGGCAATTCGAGCAGCGGTGTTTGAAGGAATGGCGAAGCCCACGCCAATCGAGCCAGCAACCCCATTACCCGCAGTGGCAATCGCGACATTCACTCCGATCAGACGACCGTTTTCGTCAACCAGGGCACCTCCCGAATTTCCGGGATTGATGGCGGCGTCGGTCTGTATCACCTGAATTGAAATGGATTCGCCAACTCCAGTCCAAAAACTAAGTCCCGGCTCGTCAGAAACTTCCGAGCTGGCAACCTGAATGGTGCGGTTCAGTGCGGAAACAATGCCCTCTGTCACGGTAGAGGTCAAACCAAGTGGAGCTCCAATGGCGACCACGTTCTGACCAACATTGAGAGTCTTCGAGTCAGCAAAGACAATTGGCTTTAGCCCCTCGGCCTCAACCTTGATTACCGCCAGGTCATAGACCGAGTCGTAACCAATCAGCTCCGCTGCAACAACGGTGCCATCAAATAGCCGGACCGCAAGCGATGCGCCATCGGTTTCACCGCCGAGTGTGACGACGTGGGCATTGGTCAGGATGTAACCGTCCTCGGTAAGAATCACTCCTGAGCCAGAACCTGAATTCGATGAGGAGTTGACCGAGAGCGTTACAACCGAAGGGCCCGCCTGCGATGCAGCACCGGTTACCCAGTTGACCTGCTCAACACTGTTTACGACTACAGGAGCTGGCTGTGTTGAGGCTACGTAGCTGATCCCCATGGAACTTGCACCAATGATGCCGCCCACAAGCGCGCTCGACATCGCAAGTGCTGCAATGCCCAGCGCTCCAACCCTGCGCTTCGGAGGTTGTGGCGCAATTGGAGCTGCGTATCGCGTGCTGAAAGTGAACTGGCTATCGCCTCTTTGGAACTGACTCATTTCAACCCTTTCGCTCCCCGCCATTATGTTCAACAACTCTGGGGATTCTATGAGTCCCAGCTGAATAGATTCTGTTACCTAGTAACCAAGAGTGTCCTTCGCGGAATTTCCACCACCGAGATCGCAAGCTCGTTGCTACTTAGCCAAATCTCGGCATCCGACTGTTGCCAAGAGCCACCATCAAACTGGTAGCTCGCTCGGACACGTACTTTGGCAACCGCGCTAAGGCTGCCAGGCGATTCAAATATCCGGTCCACGCTGAAGCCACTTCCTGTTTCACCGTCCGAAAATTGCCAGCGAGCTGCAATCGGTTCAAACCTTATGGTTGCGCTTCGGCCCAGGAGATTTCCAGCAAACTCGCCTGCTGCCAGCTCGACGAAAAAGCTCGCTGGCACACCCACCTCCACCTCGCCGCCTGGAATCCAGGAGGCAACGGGCCTTCGTGATTTCGCACCAAAGACATCCGACACTTCATCATCAATGCTCACCACCTGCTTTGTAGCCTCGGGAACCTCATCGCCAATGCAGAGGCGCGAACCAATCGGAACCCAAGCGGTTATTACGCTCAGGGTTGGCGAGTCGATGGTGCCATTTGCATACCAACTGCAGAGTCTGAGGGGCTTTGGCTGAGGTGTGGCTGGAGACTCTCGACTCACTTCCTCGCGATCAGTTATTCGCTCCGTCGCACAAACCTCAAACGAACCCTCGGTCTGCTCCTGGCTGCATTCGCAAACCCCAAGTGCTGCAGCTTCAATGCTGCAGCTAGCGGCCAGCAAAATCTCGATTAGCACCCGCTATCTCCGACCTGAAAGGTTTTTATCAGCCCGTCCTCTAGCTCCACGCTCACCTGCAGTCTCTCCCGGGCGGTTTCGACCTGCTCGCCCTCCGCATTGACAATTGCCACCCCTGACAGGTCCATGCAAACCAGCGATGACTCACTTGAAAGCCCTGTTACCTCGAAGCTCGGCCGGCCTAATCGTCGGTAGCCAAGTGAGTCGAGAAGCTCCTGAGTCTCGAGAGCCGAGACCAGCGCGCTTCCGGTGAGGGCCTCAACAAAATCAGATTCGCCACTGCCCAAACCGGCGTAGCGCTCAAGAGCCAGAGTCAACTCATCTAGTGAGGGGTTGATTTCGCTCACGGTCTCTCGTGAAGCGCAGGATGCGAGCAACAGGGAAAGAGGCAGTAGAGCCAGAATCAATCTCATCTGAGCAAGATAGAGAGATTCTGCATTGGGCGCTTTTTGTTTTCCACAAGTGAAAACCCCCGAAGCTTTCACTTCGGGGGTTTCTTGGTTGCGGGGGCAGGATTTGAACCTACGACCTCCGGGTTATGAGCCCGGCGAGCTACCGAACTGCTCCACCCCGCGGCGAAGTAGTAACGATAGCAGATTGCCCGCTAGTTCTCTAGTGC
>JADHKY010000044.1 GCA_016780945.1 Aquiluna sp.
AGCATCGAAATTGAACCACTCGTTTTCAAGTTCTGGACCATCGGCGATTTCCCAACCCATGCCAACAAAAACGTCACTGATCTGGTCCATCAAAAGCGATAGTGGGTGCCTAGCTCCGCGCTGGATGTAATTGGCAGCGGCCGTGATGTCGACCTTCTCAGCCTCAAGACGCTGCGCCCTGGCCATTTTCTCGAGCTCTGCAGCCTTTGCCTCAAAAGCGGCCATGAGCTCAGCCTTTGCCTCGCCCATCATCTTGCCGGCTTCGGCCTTTTTATCACCCGGCAGCGACTTGATTAGCGCATTGAGCTTGGTGAGCGGAGCTGCGTCCCCTACCAGCTGGGCCTTAGATTGCCTCAGCTCCTCCGCTGTTCCAATCGCACTCAGAGCATCCAAGGAGCTCTTGAGCGCCTTGGTTACCTCGGATTGGGTTAGCTCGGACACCTGCACAAGTTTAGTGATTGGCCCGCTGAGCGAACGCAGTGAAATACAGGCAGATAGAAGCCGCAGTAGCGAGATTGAGCGACTCTGCAGAGCCATAAATCGGAATTGAGACCGTCTTATCCGCCAAGGCGGCGAGCTCAGCGCCGACTCCCCCGGCCTCGTTCCCAAAGATCCACGCCGATGGAGTAGCGAGCGTTCCCTGGGGCAGCTCCGGCAGCGACTCACCCTTGGCACTGGTTGATAGCACCTGAATACCCTTGGACTGCAGCTCGATTACGGCTTCCTGCATGTCGACCCCGACACTAATTGGCACATTCAACAAGCTGCCTGCGGTCGAGCGAACCACCTTTGAGTTATAGGGGTCAACGGACCCGGTTGAAAAGACAACGGCATCCGCTCCGGCTGCATCTGCCGCACGGATAATCGTGCCGGCATTACCCGGGTCCTGAATGCGATCGAGCAGCACAACTAGCTTTGGACTCGTTTCCACGATCTCCGAAAACTCAACATCAACGTGATGAACAACACTGACAATGCCCTGTGGGGTTTTGGTGTCGGCAATCTTTTCCATGACCCGCGTGGAAACCTGCTCCACAGCGACACCGGCCTTTTCAAGCGTGGATATCTCAGCCGAGTAGCGCTCTAGAGCACTCTCGGTAACAAATATCTCCTGTGCGAGTTCGGGATACTGCGCTAGCTCCTTGAGCCCCTGAGGGCCCTCAAGCAAAAAGAGCCCGGTTTCATACCGGGCATCTTTTTGTGAAAGTCGCGCAATTTCCTTGACCCGGGCAGAACCTGGGTCAAGCGCCACTAGCTAACCTTTGGAGCGTTTACGTCCTTTGGCAGTGCTGCCTTAGCGCTCGCAACCAATGTTGCAAAAGCGCCTGGGTCGTTTACTGCCATGTCGGCCAGGATGCGACGGTCAACCTCGATACCCGCCAGGTTCAAGCCCTGGATTAGGCGGTTGTAGGTCATGCCGTTTAGGCGGGCAGCAGCGTTGATTCTGCTGATCCACAACCTGCGGAAGTCACCCTTGCGCTTACGACGGTCGTTGTATGCATAGACAAACGAGTGCAGCAGCTGCTGCTTTGCCATGCGGTAAAGCCTTGAGCGCTGTCCGCGGTAACCGTGTGCTCTTTCTAGTGCAACTCGACGCTTTTTGTGTGAGTTGACGGCGTTTTTTACTCTTGCCATGTTCTTACTCTCCTTCGCCTAGCGGCCTAGTTGCTTCTTAAGCTTCTTGAAATCTGCAGGCGATACCACCTGGTCTTGGTTCAGACGACGCGTCCTGCGGGAGCTCTTGTGCTCCAGGTTGTGACGCATGTTGATCTGCTGCTTCATGAGCTTGCCGCTACCGGTGAAGCGGAAGCGCTTCTTGGCACCCGAGTGGGTCTTCATCTTCGGCATAATCTCTCCTCTTAGTTTTCTTCGCTCGTCTGAGACGAGTCCTTAGTTTGAACTCGTTTCGCCTCGGCTCTTGCCTCGGCCTTGTTCTTTAGTGGCCCAATAACCATGACCATGTTGCGGCCATCGATTGATGGGGTCGACTCCACGGTTCCGAACTCGGTTACTTCCTCGCTGAGTCGCTGCAGCAGCTTCACGCCCATTTCGGGCCTGGACTGCTCGCGGCCTCGGAAGACAACCATCACCTTCACCTTGTCGCCAGCCTTGAGGAACTTGCGAACCTGACCAACCTTTGTGTTGTAGTCGTGATCGTCGATCTTTAGACCGAAGCGAACCGTCTTCAAGATTGTGTTGACCTGGTTCTTGCGAGCCTCTCGCACCTTCTGAGCCGCTTCGTATTTGAACTTGCCGTAGTCCATGACCTTACAGACAGGTGGGTTGGAACCGGGTGAAACCTCGACTAGATCTAGGTCTGCATCCTGTGCCATCTTCAATGCCCGCTCGATTGGTACTACACCAACCTGTTCTCCGGTTGGTCCGACTAGTCGAACCTCAGAGACCCGAATACGCTCATTAATGCGCGGATCGCTAATAACTGCTCCTCGTTGCCAATTGTGTAAGCTCGCCATGCGGCATGCAGAAATAAATAAACTCTCTTACCCAAACAACCTTTTTATGCGGTTGGCAGGTGGGATCGCAATCCACTTCTTCACTGAGCCTTAGCCCAGAGCCTGCAATACTCTAGCAGAGTAAAAGCCAACAGAGAAGAGGCAAATTGGACGAGGGTGCAGCAAGAGATATTGCCGAGGTTCCAGCCGTCGAAATTATAAATACCGCAGCGGTTCACCTAATGAGCGCTGCTGCGGTGCAGACGGGTCTTGCGGAGGATGCACCTGCCGACCTAGACGAGGCCCGCAAGTTGATAACCGCTCTGGCTGGACTGGTAACTGCTGCCGCTCCTGAAATCGGTGACCACCACGCAAGACCTCTTCGCGACGGTCTTCGTTCTCTTCAGCTCGCCTTTCGCGAGGCCTCAGCAATGCCTGATGAGCCCGGTAAAGGCCCAGGCGAGAAATACACCGGACCGGTTAGCTAGGCGACAACTAGCCGGTAGCCAATTGAGTCAACCCTTCGGTTGAACTCCTCACTCCTAAGCTCATCAGTAAAGGAAGTCAGCAGCTCCTTGAGTTTGTCGGGGCTAACGCTTGGGCGCATGCCCAGCTGCATCAATAACTCCGCATGCGAAAGATCGAGCTTTGGGTCTCCATCAAAGAGGTCAATGGTCGAAATCAGCGGATGTCTCATGGCCACCTCTTCACACCAGCTAAGAACCCAGGGGTCTTTGTGGGGAGGAAACCACTGTTCGCGCTTTGCTATGGCCTCTAAAGCGGGGGTTCTGAGTGCAACGGCGTCAGTTGCAGGATTCAGAATTATTCTCGAGTGCCCCTCACTTGCAGCGGCCAGTGCGACCCGCTGTGAAGATGCTGGCACCGGCCTGGCATCGCTTTTCCACTTTGCCATGTCCTCAACCGAACTAAAAACAGGTATTGCAGTCTGCTTATCGGGGGTAGCGACGGCAACAATTGCAAGCTCCGCACTCTTGTCCACCAGCTGGCCATGAGGCCCCTGTTCGGATTCACCGAGAGTGGCGATCAGAGGGATAAGCAGCCTGGAATCAGTGAGGGCGGCAACTAGGGCCGACTTGTCAATGGGCTGATCCGCGAGCGCCGCCCCAAGAGCTTTGGGAGTCTTACCGTCGTCATCTGCGAAGGCGTTCTCCTCAAACGAGCGTCCTTCCCATGGAACGCCAGCTGAATCGCTGTATTTGTCGCTCAAGCCCTGCCCGCAACCCCAAGGGCCTCTTCCAAGGTGAAGCGACCGGCGTATAGCGACTTTCCAAGGATGGCGCCCTCAAGACCCAGGGGAACAAGTGCAGCCAAATTGGCAATGTCCTCAAGCGATGAAATACCGCCCGATGCCACAACCGGCTTGGCGGTCTTCTCCATAACCATCTTGAGAAGTTCCAAGTTCGGACCCCTCAGGGTTCCGTCCTTGGTGACATCGGTCACCACATAACGAGCACAGCCGGCCTCTTCCAGTCTCTTTAGAACCTCAAACAAGTCCCCACCCTCTTTGGTCCAGCCCCTGGCAGCGAGGGTGGTGCCTCGAACATCGAGCCCAACCGCAATCTTGTCCCCGTAATTTGCTATTACTCCTGCAGTCCACTCGGGATCCTCTAGGGCGGCGGTGCCGAGGTTCACCCTTGTAGCGCCAAGTTCTAGAGCCGCCTCCAGCGACTGAGAATCGCGGATGCCGCCAGAGAGCTCGATCTTTGTCTCCCCAGCGTTGGCAATTACCTCAGCGATTACCTCTTTGTTGCTGCCCCTGCCAAACGCCGCATCTAGGTCAACCAGGTGAATCCACTCAGCGCCTGCGTTAATCCAATCCATTGCTGCATCGAGCGGGTGACCAAAGTCTTCCTCGCTGCCCGCCTCACCCTGGGTTAGTCGAACCGCTTTGCCTGAGGCAACATCAACAGCCGGTAACAGTTCTAAATGCATCCACTACTCCTAGAGGGTCTTTGTCCAGTTTCTCAAAAGCTGCAGGCCAGCCTGACCAGACTTCTCTGGGTGAAACTGAGTTGCACTCAGTGGCCCATTCTCAATAGCAGCTAGGAACCTCTCACCGTGTTCTGCCCAAGTCAGCTTTGGCGGGATGAAAGGCGCTTGCACATCAAGCTCCCACTTTTTTGCAGCGTAGGAGTGTACGAAGTAAAACCTCTCACCCTCAATGCCCTTGAACAATTCCGAGCCTGCGTCTGGCTCAACTGCTGTCCAGCCGATGTGAGGAAGAGTCTCAGCTTTCAACTTGGAAACCTCTCCTGGCCACTGACCAAGACCTGGGGTTTCTTCCCCGTGCTCCAACCCTGAAGAAAACATCACCTGCATCCCAACACAGATCCCCAGCACAGGCCTGGAGGCTGCGAGCCTCTTGTCAACAATTGAGGCCGCAGAAACCCCTGCGAGTTTTCGCATTACTGCCGCATAAGCTCCCACACCTGGGATCACCATGCCATCAGACTCAATTAGGTGCTTTGGGTCAGCGGTCAGCGAAACCTCGGCACCTGCCTCGGCCAGGGCGCGAACAGCAGAGTGGATGTTGCCGGAACCGTAATCTAAGACCGTGACCTTTTTGGTCACAGGCTTCCCTTCGTCGAGGGAACTCCCTGCACCCGAGGATCAGGCTCCACCGCAGCCCTTAGCGCCCTGGCAAAAGCCTTGAACTGGGCCTCTGCGATGTGGTGGGCATCACGGCCACCAAGCAGCGAAACGTGAAGCGTTATGCCAGCGTTGTGGGCAATGGCCTCAAAGACGTGGCGAACCATGGAACCGGTGAAGTGACCACCAATCAGGTGATACTCAAAGCCTGCCGGTTCTCCGTCGTGCACCAAATACGGCCTGCCAGAAATATCTACCACTGCGCGGGCTAGAGCCTCATCGAGCGGGACAAGAGCATCCCCATATCTCAAAATACCAGCCTTGTCTCCGAGCGCCTCTTTGAGGGCCTGACCCAAAACAATTGCGACATCTTCGACCGTGTGGTGGATGTCGATATCCGTGTCGCCCTTTGCCTTGACCTTCAGGTCAATCAGGGAGTGCTTGGAAAAGGCAGTTAGAAGGTGGTTGAAAAAAGGAACCGTGGTCTCGATTTCGGAAACGCCTGAACCGTCCAGATTCAGCTCAAGCTCAACCGCAGACTCAGAGGTCTTGCGGCTCACTTTGGCAATGCGAGTCATCTTTAGCACCTTCAACTTGGGATTGAACCCCAAGTCTAGTCAAGCAAAAGCGCAATCTCAGCAAGAAGTTTTGTGGTTTCGGCCTCTGTGCCAGCGGTAATCCGGAGGGTTCCGGGGATTCCGACGTCTCGGACTAAAACCCCCTTTGCCAACAAATCTTCGAATACGGCATTGGGGTCAGAGAAGCCCGCAACCAGAACAAAGTTTGCATCGGAGTCGTATGGTTTGAGCCCCCACTGCCTGCAAGCGCTAATGATTCGATCCCGCTGGACCTTAATCTTCTCAACGTTTGCGAGCATGAGGGCGCTGTGCTCGAGGGCAGCAAGAGCCGCAGCCTGCGTCAGAGCTGACAGGTGATAGGGCAGCCTGACAATCCTCATCGCGTCAACAACCGCCTCTGACGCGGCCATGTAGCCAACCCTCGCCCCAGCAAAGGCGAAGGCCTTACTCATCGTCCTGGACACCACTAGGCGCTCCTTGGTGGGAAGCAGCTCAAGTGAGCTCGGTCCCTGCGAAAACTCGGCGTAGGCCTCGTCTACAAGAAGCATCCCCTCAAAAGCCCCATAGGCTGCCCGCACGGTTTCAAGTGTCACCGCAGTCCCAGTTGGGTTATTTGGCGCACAAATCAAAACAATGTCTGGTTGGTGCTGAGCAATAGCCCCAGCAACGAACTCTGGACTTAGTTCATAGCCCTCCGGTCGCTCGGCCTCAACGTAGTCAGTCAGGGTTATCCGGGCGATGTTTGGATACATCGAGTAGGTGGGCCCAAAGCTCAAGGCTTTTCTTCCGGGTCCGCCAAAGGCTGTGAAGAACTGCTGAAGCACCTCGTTAGAACCATTGGCCGCCCAAACCTGCTTAGCGGAGAGCCCGTGGCCCAAGAAGTTGGCAAGTGATTCTCTGAGTTCTAAGAATTCGCGATCCGGATAGCGATTTAGACCAACTACTGCCGCGGCCAACTTCTCGACGATTGTGAGGGCAACTTCTTCGGGTATGCCATGGGTGTTTTCGTTTACGTTCAGAGAAACTGGAACAGCGAGTTGCGGAGCGCCATAGGGCTCCTGACCACGCAGGTCATCGCGAATTGGAAGATTTTCGAGACTGCTCACCCATAAATGCTAGCCATCAGGCTATGGAAGTGCGATTTGTTGCCCAGGAATTAGATCCGAGCTCTGAAGTGCATTTGTCATTACAACCTCCGCGATCCAGTCTCTTGGATCCTGACCCTTGGCGTGCGCCTCGGCCAGCGACCAAAGTGAATCTCCCTGCGAAACGGTGATGTAGGTGAGGTTGCCGGGTTCTGAGTCGGTGGCAACAGAGCCTGTAATGCCGACCACACTTAGGACGACAGCAAGCATGAGAATGACGATCGCGCGAG
The DNA here is from genome assembly GCA_016780945.1 of Aquiluna sp. GTDB lineage: Bacteria > Actinomycetota > Actinomycetes > Actinomycetales > Microbacteriaceae > Aquiluna. The sequence goes on from JADHKY010000044.1 coordinate 7,017, forward strand.
CGAAACGTCGTGGGTCAGTCAGTTCATACGCACTGAGTTTCTGCATTGCTCTTACCTCCTTGCTCGAATTTCTTTTTCGAACATTTGTTCTAAGTATAGAAATCATCCTGCGGTTTGCAAGCATTTCTTGCTACTTTTTCGATTTTTTTCGAAAATGTGTTTGGATTTGCTGCAAATTCCGAATACAGTTTCGATAGACAAAGCAAAACACTGGCCACCGACATTTTTGGAGGAGAGATGGATCAGAGCGGACTAACTGCAGTACAGCAGCGCATTTTGGATGTCATTAGAGAGTCAATGCAGTCCCGAAACTACGCACCTTCCATGCGAGAGATTGGCGAGTCTGTCGGACTCTCCTCCACCGCAAGCGTCTCCCATCAGCTCAACAAGTTAGAGCTACTCGGCTTTATCTCAAGAGACCCGAGAAGGCCCCGCACCATTGACCTACTAGGTGAGGAGCCAGCGGCAGAGATCATCCGTCCTGATTCCGCCCTTGTTCCACTCGTGGGAAGAATTGCAGCCGGCATTCCAATCACAGCAGAGCAGAATGTTGAAGACGTCTTTACTCTGCCCAGGCAACTGGTCGGCCAGGGTGAGCTGTTCTTGCTGAAGGTAGTTGGTGAATCCATGATCGATGCGGCAATCTGCGATGGCGACTGGGTAGTAGTCCGGCAGCAGCAGACTGCAGAGAACGGCGACGTAGTTGCAGCGCTGATCGAAGAGGAAGCCACCGTGAAGACCTTCAAGCAACGAGATGGTCACACCTGGCTCTTGCCAAGAAACTCAGCCTTTGAGCCCATCCTTGGCGACCAGGCAGTCATCCTTGGAAAGGTTGTCGCGGTCCTCAGAACCGTTTAGCAAACTCTTTGAGCTCGTGGGCAAGATCCTCGCGGACAAGCGCCCTCAGGGAAGTACCCTCCTCGACATACTCTGTGTCTAAGACCTTCCCGGCCAGGTGGATACGCGAAACCAGATCTCCTCGGGAGTATGGAATCACCCCAACAAACTCAACATCAGGTTTTGGCAGCATGCCGGCGATGGCCTCTTGCAATTCGTCTATGCCTTTGCCAGTTCTTGCAGACACGAGCAGTGCCCCCTGAACCATGCCCCTGAGCCTCACCTGAACCTCATCGGACACGAGGTCGGCCTTATTGAAGACCACAAGCTCTGCAATTGAACTGGCATCGAAGTCCGCAATAACGCTTCTCACGGTGGAAATCTGACCGAGTGGGTCAGGATCTGTCGCATCTACGACGTGGACTATCAAGTCAGCCCCGGCAATCTCTTCGAGGGTCGAACGAAATGCCTCAACAAGTTGGTGAGGTAAGTCCCGGACAAAGCCAACCGTGTCGGAGATTGTGTACTCCCGACCATCAGGTGTTGAGTGCTTTCTCACGGTTGGGTCCAAAGTCGCGAAAAGAGCGTTCTCGACCAAAACACCAGCCTTGGTGAGCCTGTTCAGCAAAGAGGACTTGCCTGCGTTGGTGTAGCCGGCGATTGCGACCTGAGGAACGCGAGACTTTTGCCTTGACTGACGCTTTGTGTCCCTAGCAAGCTTCATGCCCTTGATTTCGCGCTTCAGCTTGGCCATGCGGGTGTTGATGCGTCGCCGGTCGAGCTCAATCTTCGTCTCTCCGGGACCCCTGGAGCCGATTCCGACACCACCTGCGGCCTGACCACCAGCCTGCCTGGACATCGAGTCACCCCAACCGCGCAATCTGGGGAGCAAATATTCCAGCTGGGCCAGCTCAACCTGAGCCTTACCCTCCTTGCTTTTTGCATGCTGAGCGAAGATGTCAAGAATGATTGCGGTTCGATCAATGACCTTGATTTTGACAATGTCCTCAAGCGATCGTCGCTGAGAGGGAGCGAGCTCGGTATTTGCGATTACGGTATCGGCACCAAGCGAACGAGCTAGATCTCTTAGCTCCGCGGCCTTGCCCTTACCAAGGTAGCTGGTGGGATCAGGCATGTTTCTGCGCTGGAGCAGTCCG
>JADHKY010000045.1 GCA_016780945.1 Aquiluna sp.
AGCTGATGACTGCGATCTCTACTTCCTATGCGTTGGAACGCCGCAGCTAAGTGGCTCAAATGCTGCCGACACCAGCTATGTGTTTGCAGCTGGTGAAGCCCTAGCAAAGGTAATTAGTGAAGAAACCGTAGTTGTTGGCAAGTCGACTGTGCCGGTTGGGACTGCGGCGAGCTTGCGGGAAAAGATGGGTGAGATTGCGGGCTTTGATGTGAAGCTCGCCTGGAACCCTGAGTTTTTACGCGAGGGCACGGCCCTAGAAGACTCGCTAAAGCCGGACAGGATCGTAATTGGTTCGTGGCATAAGGAGAGCGTTGCTGCTCTAAGAAACTGCTACGAAAAGATCATTGCCGCTGGAACTGCTGTTATTGAGACAGACGTTGCAACCAGTGAGCTTGTGAAGGTTGCGGCAAATGCCTTTTTGGCCACCAAGATCAGCTTTATTAATGCCATGGCAGAGGTTGCTGAGGTGGCAGGTGCGGATGCTGTGTCTCTGGCTGAGGCGATTGGCTATGACGAGCGCATAGGTAAGAAGTTTCTGAGGACCGGGGTCGGTTTTGGCGGTGGTTGCCTGCCTAAGGACATTAGGGGCTTTGTGGCAAGGGCCGAAGAACTAGGTGTTGGTCAAGCAGTTAGCTTTCTTCGAGATGTTGACGCCATAAACCTCCGCCGTAGGCAGCGGGTTGTAGAGCTTGCTAAAGAGCAGCTTGGCGATCTGGAGGGCCGCAGAGTGCTGGTTTTGGGGCTTGCCTTCAAACCAGACTCTGATGACATGCGAGACTCCCCCGCACTTGATGTGGCATTGGGTCTAGCGAGCGCCGGAGCTTTAGTAACCGTCCATGACCCGGTCGCACTTGAAGCTCTTGGAGATAACCACCCGCAGCTAGAGCGGGCTAGAGACCTAGATAGCGCGTTTGCCGGCCAGGAACTTGTGGTGCTGGCAACAGAGTGGCAGCAATACCGTGAGCTCAGCCCTAAGGCTGTTGCCAGCGAGGTGGCTTCAAAGACCATCATTGACGCTCGCAACGTGCTCGATGTTCCCGCCTGGCAGGCTGCCGGCTGGAAAGTAATTGCTCTGGGGCGCAATGTCCACAACTAAAAAGCAAGCCAGTAAAGGCGTCTCGTTTGTGATGCCGGTTAGAAACGAAGAGAAATACCTGGCTGATGCTGTGGATGCGGTATTTGAGCAAAACCCTGCAGGTGGTCTGGAGCTTGTAATTGCAATTGGGCCCTCAGAGGATGCAACAGCAGAGGTTGCCAGCAGGCTAAAGGTGAAGCACGGGCAAAAACTCAAGATCGTTGAGAACCCGACAGGGGGTACTGCTGCCGGGCTAAACCTTGCAATTGCTGAGTCTAAGTACCCAGTTGTTATTCGGGTTGATGCCCACAGCGAGCTCTCTGCCGGTTATGCAGAGACTGCGGTTGAGGTTTTGAGCATTACAGGAGCCGCGAATGTCGGGGGCATGATGGTGGCGGCGGGCGAGAGCGAGTTTCAAAAGGCTGTTGCCTTTGGCTATAACAACCGCATTGGTCTTGGCGGTGGAGCTCTTCATGTTGGCGGCAAGGCTGGTGCGGTTGAGACTGTGTATCTGGGCTGCTTCCAAAGAAGCTGGCTTGAAAAAGTCGGCGGTTTCGACCCCAAGTGGGTCCGCGGCCAGGACTGGGAGCTAAACAAACGCATTAGAGCAGCAGGTGGCACGGTTTGGTTTGATCCCAGGCTGAGAGTCACCTACCGCCCAAGATCTAGCTGGCAGGCCCTTGCCAAGCAGTTTTTTCAGACTGGCTTTTGGAGGGGTGCGCTCACGAGGCAAGACCCCGGTAGTTCCTCAGCGAGGTATTGGCTTCCGCCCCTTTTGGTTGTTGCCTCGCTGTTTGGATTGCCGTTTTCGCTTTATTTGTTGGTGATTGCCTTTGCGGCTATGAATGCAGCTTCGCTGCAGCCAGCCACGAGGCTGTGGCTGATGATTGTGCTGCCGACCATGCACTTTGCCTGGGGACTCGGGTTTTGGTGGGGACTTGCAAGGGGAGTCAAATAGCTCCTAGCTGGTAGTTTTTACCCGTGACCTCGGCTAATGCAATTGTTTGCAGCTTCTACACCCCTGATGACTACTACGGCAATCATGCTCGTCAGCTCAGGGAGCAGCTTGACGAGCTTGGCATTGAGCACGAGCTGCTAGAAATCACCAAGGCACCGGGGGAAGACTGGGCGGACACCACTCGTCGCAAGATTGGCTTTATTCGTTCGGTGTGTGAGAGGCACCCGGACAAGAAGGTGTTCTGGATCGACATTGACTGTCGCATCAGCTACCTGCCGGACTACATTGCAAACTCAACAGCTGACCTGATTGGTTTCCAGCGCAGCTTTGGTTCTCCACTTCAAATTGGTTATGGCAACAGGACAAGGTTCTGGGAGCCAAGCTTCTGGGGCATTGGCACCTCCCCTCAGGCCAGAAAGCTGATTGTGGACGCAGACGAGCTTGAGAAGCGTGCCAAGGTCAAAGCAACCGATGACTACTTTTTGGAAGAGGCCTGGCGCACCAACGCTCGTCAGCTCACCTTCCAGATGATTCCAACCACAGAGATAGCGAGAGAGCGAGCCCCGCTTGAGCCCGGTCAGCGCCAGCCGTTTTTCACCTTTGGAAGCTCTGGAAACGTTGCCGACTTCAAAAACAAAGTCGTCCAGCACGGCGGTGGGAAGCAGGTTGGGCTTCGTAGGAAGCTACTGAAGCGGGCCAAGCAGGTTGAGAAAAAACTCCCCGATGGCATTCGTGGACCACTTCGACGCATCGCGGATGCCAGCGGAGTAACAGGAGCCCTTACTGCCGGTAAAGCCAAGGGCATAGATTCCGAACGCACCAGGCTGCTCGGCGAGGTTCTCGGTTTTTCACTCAAAGGCGAGAGGGCCTCTGCAGAGAGCTCACTCAAGCAGTTTGAAGAGAAGTACGTGGCCTCGGCCGCTGAGAAGGCGAACCTTGATGCTGCACACTCATTTCTTCACTATTCGGCAAATGGAGACGGGAAGCTCGAGCTGATGTGGTGGGCGAAGCCTTTCCCTGGAAACTTTGGTGACTGGCTTTCCCCGCTGATCTTCCAGCACTACTCAGGCTCAAAGGTGTTTTTGCAGTCTCCTGTGAAGCCGGCAAACAAGGGCCACATCGTGGCCCTTGGGTCCATTGGAAGGTTTATTCGCTCAAGCTCCGTGGTGGTTGGCACGGGAGTCTCCTCCCTGGATGTTGAGCTCAACAAGAAAGCCACTTACGTCTCTGTTCGTGGTCCACACACCTCAGGTGCGCTAAAGGCTGCCGGTGGACCTGACGTTAGCTCCTACGGCGACCCGGGAATTGTGATTTCGAAGATCTTCCCGCTGGGGCGAGGAAAGACCAGTGGCAGAGGGGTTCTGGTGAGGCACTTCTCTCACGCGGCTATTCCGCTGCGGCTACCGGAGGACCTGGATGAGCTCTCGGTAATGATGTCAAGCAAAGAGGCAATTGCCGCTTTTGTCGAGAAGCTCAATGAGTATGACTTTGTGATCACCTCGGCAATGCACGTGATGATCACCTGCCAGTCATACGGCATTCCGTGTGCCCTGATTACCTTTGAGGGCTTTGAGGAAAACGTTCACGGCAGCGGCATCAAGTACTCCGACTATGCGCTCGGTGCAGAAGTCGAGGTAATGGAACCTGAGGTTATGCCCCTTGACATGCGAGGCCTTGACCTGAGATCGAAGGCTAGGCCAATTAAGGTCTCGGATTCCAGGATCTCCGAGGTCGAAAGTCACATCCTGCGCGGCATTGCGCTTGGGAGTAAGAAATGAAAGGCATGACCTCGCTGCTCTGGAAGTCAGCTAGGCAGCTGGTGCCAAAAGGCAAATACCGCTGGCAGCTCATACTGCTGGTGATGATTGCTGCCGCAATACCGGTCACCGAGCTCTTGGTGGCCAAGCTCTTTACCGACCTGGTCGTGGGGGGCTCTTCGCTGCCCATGAGCGAGATAGTAATTTCCGTCGTTTTATTTGCGGTGCTGTTTGCCTCGACAAGAATCGCGAACTACCTCCAGAAGACCTACAGGGTGAAGTTCTTTGACAAGGCCTTTGGCGCCGACGAGAGGGAAAAGAGCAAGTTCACCGAGAGCTGGGAGTGGGCGATGGCCCTTGAGATGGTCAATGTCTTCTCGTTTCTGACTCAGATGTTTGTGATTGCCGGGTTCTTCTTCTTTCTAAACCCTGGCTTTGCCGCTATCAACCTGGTCTTTATCTTGATTGTGCTGCAGGTGATGGGCGTGCTGTTCGTCAGGCAGTTCAAGACCCAGCGCGGTTTTGTTCAAAAGCGCAGAGCAAAAGAAGAGGTGACCCCCGCGGAGAGACTCGGCGTGAGGATTCAACAGGCAGAGTTTGGAACCCTGCTCGCGAGCGCCGGGGTGGTTGTGCTATTTGGCTTGCTGATTTGGTTCAGCATTTCTGGGATGATCTCGCTTTCAAACACCATCGTGTTCTTCTTAGGGCTCAGGCTTCAGAACACAACCTTTAGCTCGGTGTCCTCCGCGCTGATGCGCTTTGCAAGGGCAAAAGCCAACAGCTTCTAATGACTAGGCTCACCATTGGCTACTCAGCTCTCTCCGATCGAGTTGCAGGCATAAAGCCACCAGAGGGTGATTTCGACCTGCTGCTGGTTGTGCAGAACGATGGGGCTCTCAGCTGGAAAGACAAGCTCCCAGACGCGCTCAAGGGCTCAAGAGCCGTAACCGATGAGCTGAAATCTTTAGGTGTTGCCAAAAGCCGAAATCGAGTAATTGAGCTAGCTGAGACCGACTACCTGGTCTTTGCAGATGACGACATTGAATTTGTTGACGCAGGTCTTAGGGAAGCTATCGATTACCTAGATAACAACCCCCAGGTTGCGCTGGTGCTGGCCCAGGCGGCTAGTCCCTCAGGTGGGCTCAGAAAACCCTACCCAAGCAAACAAGAGAGGCTGACCAAGCTCAACAGCGCCAGGGCCGCCACCTACGAAATGATCATCAGGGTTAGCGCCATCAAGGATCTTGGCATCAGGTTTGATGAGAGTTTTGGTGCTGGAGTGGAGAACTACCTCGGAGACGAATACATCTTTATTGCCGACCTAATCTCCGCAGGTGGCAAAGGAGTGTTCCTACCAATCACCATCGCCACTCACCCCGAGGTTTCCTCAGGGTCTGGCTGGGGCACCGAGCGCGATCGCAAGGCCAGGGCAAAGGTCTTCACCCGGGTCTTTGGAGCTTTGGCCCCGGTAGTTCGCCTTGCCTTTGGGATTCGAAGACTTGGGCTACTTGGTGGACTGGGTAACCTGATGCGCTTCGTATTTGGTCGCTAGCGGGTAAGGACGTTGTCCTCGGCCACCAAAGCGCCATCAATATAGACCTCAACATTGATGTTGTAGCCAGCTCCGGTGTTGCGCTTTGTGAGCGAGTAGGTCTTTCCCGGGGCGAGGGTGATGGGATCAACCTTTAGCCACTTGCCCGCAACCTTTGCGGTTAGCCTTCTACCCTCATAGCCCTTGGTGTAGATAGCGATGTAGCCGTTGAAGGTTCCGATTGTGACCTTTTGTTCTGAGTTCTCTGGCTCACTGGGTGTTGAGCCTCCGGCAGAGCTTGCAAGTAACTGATAGGCACCGGAGATGTTTAGTAGCGGAATCTGCTTCCGAATTACATCGTCAACCTTGCTAGAGCCCTGCTTCATAGCCAGCAGAATCTGCTCACTGGTCTTGTTCGGGAAGGCCTGCTTCAAAACTGTGAAGGCGGCAGCAACCAAAGGTGTTGCAGCGGAGGTTCCTGAGCCGGTGAGGTAGCCGAGGGTATCGGCGGAGCGGGCAAAGTCGGGTGCTAAGAACTCGATCTTGTTGCTCATGGTGACATACCAGGAGATCTCTCGCTGAGCGTTTACCGAACCAATTGCCACGACATCTTCGAGGCAGCTTGGGAAGACCGAGGTTGCGATGTCCAAAACCGGAGTGTTTCCAGCAGCTGCGAAGGTGATGATGCCGCGATCGCGCATGTCGCCAATGATCGAGGCAAGTTCAGATAGAGCTGGGTTTGTGTCACAGAGCAGCCAGCTTCTAGGCATCTCGCTAAAGAGCCCGCCAAAAGAGAGTGACATTGCCACAGTGTTGTTGGCCTCTGCGCGCTGGGAGATGTAGCGGGCGGCCTCGGTAATGCCCTCAAGGGTCAGATCTATGTTTGCCATTACTATCTTGGCTCCCGGAGCAATACCTCCGGCGGCAACCGAGTTCGGCTTGCCGGCTGCGATGCCGGCAACCATGTTGCCGTGGTTCTCGGCAAAGACCGGAAAGTTATTGACGATGCGCTGGGAGGCTGCAACTACACCTGTCTGGCTCTTTGAGCCATTGGGGCAGAAGTTTGAGGTGTAGGAGGCATAGAGGCAGAAGCCGTCTATGACCTGGTCTTGAAAATACTCGTGGGTGAGGTTTACGCCCTGGTCAATGAAGGCAATTGAGGCGCCCTCTCCGATGTGGCCTGCATCCCTAACTGAGCTCACATTGACCATGTCAAAAGCGGGCTCGGCGACGTTAGCTTGGGCGGGGGTCGCAAAACCAACTAGCAAGAGGGATGTTGTTACCAACGAGGCAAAAAACTTCTTTAGCAACTTATTCCTTTGACTCAAACACACCAGATGTTAGGCAAGAAGATTGAGAATCCCCTGTAAGTAGCAGTCTAGGCTTTAGCCATGACCAGCAAAGGATTTCGGGTCAGCAAGGCGGTAATCCCCGCCGCTGGACTCGGGACTAGATTCCTACCGGCAACAAAGGCCATGCCTAAAGAGATGTTGCCGATAGTTGATAAGCCCGTTATCCAGTACGTGGTCGAGGAAGCGGTGGCCGCTGGCCTCTCAGATCTTCTTATGATCACTGGCCGCAACAAGAACACCCTTGAAAACCACTTTGACCGGGTCGCAGAACTTGAGCAGGTGCTCTCCCAAAAGGGCGATGAGAAAAAGCTCTTCTCGGTTCAGGCGTCAAACCAGCTCGCAGACATCCACTACACCCGCCAGGGTGACCCGCGCGGCCTTGGCCATGCAGTCCTAAGAGCCAAGAGCCACGTCGGTCACAACAGCTTTGCGGTCCTTCTCGGCGATGACATCATCGACTCCAGAGATGCCTGCCTCTCGCAGATGCTCAAGCTCCACGAAGAAACCGGTGACAACGTAGTTGCCCTCATGGAGGTCCCCAAGGAGCAAATCCACCTCTACGGAGTGGCAAGCATTGGCGCGCAGGACGGGGATGTTGTCGAGGTGATCGACCTGGTCGAAAAGCCAGAGGCCGACAAGGCCCCCTCGAACCTTGCTGTAATAGGCAGGTATGTGCTCAGGCCCGAGATGTTCGACATTCTCGAAAGCACCCAGCCCGGCAGAGGTGGAGAGATTCAACTCACCGATGCTCTGCAGCATGCTGCAAAGCACCCTGAGATCGCCGGTGGCGTTCGAGGAGTTATCTTCCGCGGCAGACGCTATGACACCGGAGACAAGCTGGACTTTATTAAGGCGACCCTGAGAATTGCGGTTGACCGCGAAGACATTGGGGACGACCTAAGGGATTGGCTAAAGGGCTTTTCTAAAGAGCTTTAGTCCGCTTGCACTTCTCTGAGCAGTACTTGACCTGATCCCAGTTCTTGGCCCAGGATTTTCGCCACACCATCTCTCTGCCGCAGCGCTCACAGTCCTTTTTGGGAAGGTCTGACTTTTTTACCCCGCGCAACTAAGACTCAGGTTCGTCAATTGTCAGCTTGCTCTTTGGCACGTCCATCATCTCTACCCACGTATTACCCATGGCTAGCTTCAGCGGCTCTCCGTCTGAGGTGCTGAGAAGAATTGGATCTCCACTCTCGGCCTTAGACCAGGCGGCCTGAAGGTAATAGCCGTCGGAGAAGATGTGGGCTATGCCCTCGTTGTTTTCAAGCATTGCCTTTGGAATCGCCCCATACTTTGGATCCACAAAGCTCAGATCGTGGGCGACCTCCATGACCACCACGTTCTTGGCAATAACCCTCTCGCCGCCCTCTTGGGTGTGCTCGGAACCGTCCTGGGTTCTAAGCCACGCGGGCTCCTCGTTCACCGACCAGTCAAACATTGCAGTTCCCAGCTCCCACTCAGAATGCATCTGCGGATACTTCACCCCAAGGCCAACCACGGGTGTGCCATCGGTCACGGCAGTCGGTATGGCATCAAACTCAAAACCAGGAGCCGGAGCTGGCTGTTCGACAGAGTAGAGCAGCTGCAACTCGGCCGCCTCAAAAAACAGGTTCCATGGCGCGACCCTGGACTTCTCCCTGAAGTAGGTGTCGTTATTCATCTCCGTATCCTCATCGCTCATGATGAGGCCCGTGGCCTTGGCGGCTGACCTAAAAGGTGCCTGACCTCCCGAGTAAACGAAGATGCCATTGAAGGGGTCAACGATTGCCGCATCCACTGGCCGCACCGAGCGGACCGGGCCGATGACCTCGGGGGTTCTGGAGTGCCACACCGGCAGCAAACGAGTAAGGCCAATCTCGACCCTTGTGACATAGACAATGTCTGCCGAGTTCAGAGCAAGCTGAGGCCTGCCAGGAGCGGTGTTGTCGATCTTCGCGGAGACCGCTGGAAGCTCAAGCAGTGCGTTGGTGCCCTCTTCATACAAAACCCCAGTTAGCGGAGCCGCTA
>JADHKY010000046.1 GCA_016780945.1 Aquiluna sp.
TACCAACGATGGCGATTGTCTTGCCCGTCAGGCGCTCTGGAACCTGGGGTGTGACATAGCCCTGATCGAAGGCGTTGTCGATAATCGACACCTCGATCTCCTTGATGGTGACCGCAGGTTGGTTAATACCTAAAACGCACGAGTCCTCGCAGGGTGCCGGGCAGATTCGCCCGGTGAACTCGGGGAAGTTGTTTGTGGCGTGAAGCCTGTCGATGGCCTCTTTGCCTCTGCCGCGATGGGTGAGGTCGTTCCACTCCGGAATCAGGTTTCCAAGCGGGCAACCTTGGTGACAAAAAGGAATACCGCAGTCCATACATCTGCTGGCCTGCCTGGCAACAACCTCGCCGTTTCGCTCGGCGTAGACCTCTTTCCAGTCCTTTATCCGAACCGGGATAGGGCGTCTTTGCGCAGTTTCGCGCTCGGTTACCTTTAGAAACCCTCTTGGATCAGCCATTTGACACCTCCAGAATCTGGGTCCAGACCTCTTCCCCATCTGGTTCGTAGCCAAGTTCTTGCGCGTTGCGTTGAATCTCCATCACACGGGCATAGTCCCGAGGCAGCACGCGGACGAAATTCATCGCCTCATTCTTGAAGTCGCCAAGTATTTTTCGGGCATTGGGAGAGCCGGTCTCGGCAAGGTGTTCCTCAAGTAGCTCCCTCAACTCCGCAACTTGCTGTTCGTCTGGGACACCCAGAGTGATCTCGCCAAGCTGCAAAGCCTCACGGTTCACCCTGGCTTCGGAGAGCTTGTAGACGTAGGCAATACCGCCAGACATTCCCGCCCCGAGGTTGATGCCGGTTTTGCCAAGGATTACCGCCCTGCCGCCGGTCATGTACTCCAGGGCGTGGTCTCCTACGCCCTCAACAACTGCGTGAGCTCCGGAGTTTCGAACCAGGAAGCGCTCGCCTACTATGCCGTTTAGGAAGACCTTTCCCGCGGTGGCGCCGTAGCCGATGACATTGCCGGCAATCACGTTTTCGCCGGCAACATAGGCAGCTCCGGCGGGGGGCTTGACGACGACGGTGCCGCCGGAGAGCCCCTTTGCCACGTAGTCATTGCAGTCACCAGACACCGTGATCTTAATCCCTCTAGGCACAAATGCACCAAGCGATTGACCCGCGCTGCCGGTCAGAGAGAGCTCAAGGGTTCCAGGTTCGAGACCCTGTTCTCCCCACTTGTAGGTCAGTTCATTACCAAGCATTGTTCCGATTGCCTGGTTTGTGTTGTTGATCTCTCGCTCGATGAAGACCTTCTTGCCCTCTACAAGTGCAGGCGCAGCCTCTTCGATTAGTGGGTAGTCGAAGTGATTCTCAAGTTCGTGGTCCTGAACTGTGGTGCGGTAGAGGGAAGAGTCTGTCTTGATATCCTTAGCCGCAAAGATGGGAGCTAGGTCCAATCCATCAGCCTTCCAGTGCTTGATTGCCTCGTTTGTATCTAGCAGTTCAGCGTGACCAATTGCCTCTTCCAGAGACTTGAAGCCCAGCTCTGCGAGGTATTCCCTGACCTCTTGAGCCAAGAACTCAAAGAAGTTCACAACGTGATCGGCCTGGCCTCGGAATCTCTCGCGCAGCTCTGGGTTCTGAGTTGCAACTCCAACTGGGCAGGTGTCAAGGTGGCAAACACGCATCAAAATGCAGCCCTCTACCACCAGTGGAGCAGTAGCAAAACCGAACTCCTCCGCGCCCAGAAGGGCTGCGATGATGACGTCCCTACCTGTCTTCATAGAGCCATCCACCTGCACTGTTATGCGGTCTCTCAGGCCGTTCAGCAGCAGAGTCTGCTGGGCTTCGGCGAGCCCTAGCTCCCATGGGGTGCCGGCATGCTTGAGAGAGTTCAATGGGCTGGCTCCTGTGCCACCATCGTGACCGGAGATAAGGACCACATCGGCCTTGGCTTTGGCAACTCCTGCAGCTACCGTTCCCACACCAAACTGGCTCACGAGCTTGACGTGAATCCTGGCCCGGCGGTTGGCCCGCTTCAGGTCGAAAATAAGCTGCTTGAGGTCCTCGATGGAGTAGATGTCGTGGTGAGGAGGTGGCGAAATCAGGCCAACACCGGGAGTTGAGTGTCTCAGGTCTGCAATCCACGGATAAACCTTGTGAGGAGGCAACTGACCACCTTCGCCAGGCTTTGCTCCCTGTGCCATCTTGATCTGGATGTCATCGGCGTGGGTTAGGTACATGCTGGTGACCCCAAAACGCCCAGATGCTACCTGCTTCACTGCAGATCGCTTTTCTCGATCTAGCAAACGCTCTACAGACTCGCCACCCTCGCCGGTGTTGCTCTTTCCGCCGATTCGGTTCATTGCGATTGCCAACACCTCGTGAGCCTCGGGGCTGATCGCACCCATTGACATAGCTCCAGTGGCAAAACGCTTGACTATCTCTGAGACAGGTTCGACCTGCTCGATAGGTATGGACTTGCGCTCGTCGGTGCGGAGCTTGAACAGACCGCGTATGGTCATAAGTCTCTCGGCCTGGTCATCCACCGCACTGGTGTACTGCTTGAAGATCTCGTAGGACTTCTTCTTGGTGGAGTGCTGAAGCTTGAATATGGTCTCCGGGTTGAAAAGGTGCGGTGGGCCCTCGCGACGCCACTTCATCTCGCCACCGACCTCAAGTGGCATGTGGACGCTGGTCGCCCCCTCTAGCGGGTAGGCGTGACGGTGACGCTTTTCAATCTCGGTATGCAGGACATCTAGCCCCACTCCCCCAAGCTTTGAGATAGTTCCAGTGAAGTGCTGGTCGATAAGTTTTTGCGAGAGTCCAACCGCCTCGAAGCACTGGGCTCCTGCGTAGGAGGCTACGGTCGAGATTCCCATCTTGCTCATGATCTTAAGAACACCCTTACCGAGCGCCTTGATCATGTTCTTGCTTGAGCGCTCAGGGGTGATGCCTGTGATTAGACCCTTGATAACCATGTCCTCGGCGGTCTCCAAGGCTAGATAGGGGTTTATAGCAGAGGCGCCATAGCCGAGGAGGGTTGCCATGTGGTGCACATCGCGCGCGTCACCGCACTCAACTATGAGTCCGGCCATGGTCCTTGTTCCACGCCTAATTAGATGGTGGTGAATCGCTGCGCAGCTGAGCAGCGATGGAATAGGAGCCAGGTCACGGTTCGAGTCTCGGTCCGAAAGAATCACAAACGTGGCGCCAGCTTCTAGCGCTCGATCTACCTCGTCACACATAGCCTCGAGGCGCTCTTGAAGGGCCTGCTCGCCCTCGTCGACGCGGTAGAGGCAAGAAACTGAGATTGCTTTGCCGATGTTGTTTCCGCGGTCAATGTGCTTGATACGAGCAAGCTCGTCATTGGTCAGAATCGGGTAGTCAAGAACCATTTGCTTCGCATGCTCTGGAGAGGCATCCAGCAGGTTCCTAACCGGACCAATGCTGGCGGTCATTGATGTGACAACCTCTTCCCTAATCGCGTCGAGCGGAGGGTTCGTAACCTGAGCAAATTGCTGCGTGAAGTAGTCGAAGAGCAGCCGAGGTCGGTCGCTGATAGCCGCAATTGGGGTATCGCTTCCCATTGCACCAATCGGTTCCTGACCGAATCTGGCCATTGGAGAGATGAACTCCTTTAGATCTTCCTCGGTGTAGCCGAAAACTCGCTGCCTTCTCGCCACCGATGCGGAGGAATAGCGAATGTGCTCACGCTCTGGAAGGTCTTTGAGGTTGATCCTCTCGGCGTCAAGCCACTCTCCCCAGGGCTCAAGAGAAGCAACCTCGGCCTTGATCTCCTCGTCTTCAATGATTTGGCCAGCCTCAGTGTCAATTAGGAACATTTTTCCCGGCTGCAGCCTGCCCTTGCGCACGATTCTGTCGGCAGGAATGTCTGAGACACCAATCTCACTCGCAAGGATCACGAAGCCGTCCTCGGTGACAACGAAGCGACCGGGTCTGAGGCCGTTTCTGTCCAGGGTTGCCCCCACGAGACTTCCGTCGGTGAAGACGACTGCTGCCGGCCCGTCCCAGGGCTCCATGATCATCGAGTGATACTCAAAGAAGTCTCTGACCTTGGGGTCGATGTCCAGCTGCTTCTCCCATGCCCCCGGAATCATCATCATCATTGCGTGAGGGAGCGACCGACCACCAAGAACCAAGAGCTCTAGGACCTCATCAAAGGTTGCGCTGTCCGATGCGCCATCGGAGACAATCGGCTTTAGCGATTCCATGTCGCCTAGGAGCTCAGAGGAAATTTGAGACTCTCTCGCGGCCATCCAGTTCGCATTTCCCTTGACGGTGTTGATCTCACCGTTGTGGGCAATGAATCGGAAGGGGTGGGCAAGTGGCCAGGATGGGAAGGTGTTGGTTGAGAATCTCGAGTGAACCAGCGCCAATAGTGACTCGAAGCGCTCGTCCGAGAGGTCTTTGTAGAAAGGCTCAAGCTGCAGGGTCGTAACCATGCCCTTATAGACCATCGTTCGCATAGACAGCGAGGGGTGATAAATCCCAATCTCACGCTCACTGCGCTTACGCAACCTAAACAGAGCGCGCTCCAGCTCAAGGCCATGTAGTCCATCACCTGCGAGGAAGATTTGTTGGATTTCGGGCATCGCCTCGCGAGCAAGGTCCCCAAGTACTGCTGGGTCCGTAGGTGGAGTCCTGGTGCCGATAAGTTTTAGGCCTTCTTCTTCAGCTAATTTGCTGAGGCTGGCAAGGTCTTCTTTCGAGGTTGCGGCCTCGAGGAACACCAATCCGGTTCCATAGCTACCTCTTTCAGGCAGCTCAAAGTCAACTACCTCCCGGAAGAAGCGATCTGGTATTTGAGTGAGGATTCCAGCCCCATCACCGGTTCCAGCATCAGAACCAACAGCTCCCCGGTGCTCGAGGTTACGAAGGGAATTGAGAGCCATTTCAACGATGTCATGGCCGGCGTGGCCTCTGAGAGTGGCAACCATAGCCAAACCGCAGGCATCCTTCTCAGCGGCAGGGTCATAGAGTCCCTGAGCAGCTGGCAAGGTGCTAAAGCGCTGGAATGGTGATACAGGCATGCCTCTCCAATCGAATTCCTATGTTGAGTAGGGACTTCGTCGGCCCAGGCGTAAAAGTTAGCTGTTTTTGTCCTCGGCAGAGTCTACTGCGAGAGGCTCATTTGTGCCCTCAGTGGCAGGTTCTCTGCCGGGCATCCAGATGGATGGTTCGAGGCCAGGGTGGCGGCGCGTTTGAACCAAGAAAATCAAGATTCCTAGAGTCAAACCGATCAGCGCTGACCAGATGTTGACCCGAAGACCAAGAATAATCTCACTGGGGTCAATTCGGATACTTTCTATCCAAACTCTTCCAGTTGAATAAACAATCAAATAAAGCGCAAAGACCTTCCCCCACTGAAGATTTAGTCTTGCAGCCAGCAGCAGAATCAAGGCTGCTCCAGTGAGGTTCCAGATCATCTCGTAGAGGAAAGTGGGGTGAAATAAGAGCCCGTCCGGGAGCCCGTTCGGGTATGCGGGATTGCTGCTGGGAATCTCGAGACCCCAAGGTAGCTCGGTAGGTAGACCGAAGAGCTCCTGATTGAAATAGTTACCGAGGCGACCTATGCCCTGGGCAATTAGGATTCCTGGCGCTACGGCGTCCGCCACAGTCAGGAACCGAATCCCAAGCTGTCTAGCGCCAATGTATGCACCAATTGCACCTATCGAGATTGCCCCGTAGATCGCAAGGCCACCCTCCCAAATACGCAGGGTTGCCAGTAGATCCGCACCTTCATAGAAGTAATCGTCTGGGTGAGTTATTACGTGGAAAAACCTTCCACCCAAGATTCCAAACGGAACGGCCCAGAGCGCGATGTCCAGCATGCTGCCCCGCTCTGCTCCACGCCGGTGCAGCTTGAAATCTGCGAGCGTGGTCGCGATTACGATGCCGGTGAGGATAAAGAGCGCATAGAAGTGGATGCGCACAGGCCCAAGATCTATGTAGCTAATTTCAGGTGAGGGGATGCCGGTAAGAAAGTCCACCGGGCTATCCTAAACCGCTCGCTAGCTCGCGGGTCTTTTCAATCAGTCCATCGAGCCCGTTACTCTCATAGGCGGCGATCAAAGCGGTACCCACAATGGCTCCATCGGCGAAGGTGTTCACGTCCCTTACCTGTGCGCCAGTGGAAACCCCAACGCCCACGCAGGTCGGAGCGCTTCCAATTGAGCTAACCCTGCCCGCAACTTCCCTGGCGAGCTTGTCGACCTCAGCGCGTTCTCCGGTAATGCCCATGGTCGAAACGGAGTAGACAAAGCCGCGTGAGGCCTTGGTGTTTGCGCTAACTCTCTCGTCCGAACTGCTTGGAGCGACCAGAAATACTCTGTCTAGATCGTGCTTATCAGCAGACTCCAACCACTTGGACGCCTCATCTGGAATCAGATCTGGAGTGATCATGCCTTGTGCACCGGCCTGCTTGAGCTCATCAGCGAACCTTTCGACCCCGTAGCGAAGCACGGGGTTGTAGTAGCTCATGACAAGCATTGGCGTGTCTACCTGCTCGCGCACACCGCGAATCACCTCAAACAGTTGACTTAGCTTGAAGCCGTTCTCTAGCGCCTTTTCGGTCGCCTTCTGAATCACAAGGCCATCCATCACGGGATCAGAATAGGGAACTCCAACCTCAAGGATGTCGCAGCCGTTTTGTGCAAGGGCAACAAACGCGGCAATCGAGTCCTCTACCGTGGGGTATCCGGCTGGGAAGTAACCAACTAGGGTTCCTCTGCCGCTCTGCTTGTTTGTCTCTAGGACGCTCTGGACGCTCATGCTCCAAGTAGTCCAAAGTAACGACCGGCAGTTTCCATGTCCTTGTCTCCTCTGCCAGAGAGGTTTACAAGTACCGATGCGCCGGCAGGAAGTATTTTGGCAAGGTGCGGAATGCCTGCTAGGGCGTGCGCTGTCTCAATTGCGGGGATGATGCCTTCGGTCTGGGACAACAGTTTCATGGCCTCCATGGCTTCGCTGTCGGTTACCCCGTGGTACTGGGCCCTGCCGAGATCCTTCAGCCAAGAGTGCTCTGGACCCACGCCTGGATAGTCGAGACCTGCTGAAATCGAGTGCGACTCAGAGGTCTGACCATCTTCGTCCTGCAGCATGTAGCTCATTGCTCCGTGAAGCACCCCTGGGACTCCCCTGCTCAGGGTGGCGGCGTGCATTGGGGTGTCGATCCCGTCACCTGCAGCCTCGAACCCCCATAGCTGAACATCTGGGTCGTCCAGGAATGCGTGGAATATGCCAATGGCATTCGAACCACCGCCAACACAGGCGGCAACCGCAGCTGGAAGCTCACCTGTTAACTCCAGCATCTGCTCCTTGGACTCCTTGCCAATAATGCTGTGAAAGTCACGAACCATAGTCGGGAAGGGATGGGGACCAGCGACGGTGCCGAGTAGATAGTGGGTGGTCTCCACGTTGGCAACCCAATCTCTTAGCGCCTCATTGATCGCGTCCTTTAGGGTGCGAGAACCGGTCTTTACCGCAACTACCTCAGCACCAAGTAGTTTCATGCGGGCAACATTTAAGGCCTGACGTTCAGTGTCAACCTCACCCATGTAGACGACGCAGTCGAGTCCGAAGTAGGCGGCGGCAGTGGCCGAGGCGACACCGTGCTGGCCGGCTCCAGTCTCGGCGATGATGCGCTTTTTGCCCATCCGTTTGGCAAGCAGTGCCTGGCCCATGACGTTATTGATCTTGTGACTACCGGTGTGGTTAAGGTCTTCTCGCTTTAGAAATACTCGAAGCCCTCCGGTTACCGCGGCAAAGCGCTGAGCCTCCGTGATTATCGAGGGCCTCCCGGTATAGGTGCGGTGGAGCTCCGCGAGCTCTTCTTGGAATTTGGGGTCCTTGCGTGCGGCTTCGTAGACCTGCGAGAGCTGATCTAGGGCTGCGATGAGCGGTTCGGGCACAAATCGACCACCGTACTGGCCAAAGTACGGGCCAACCTGCTCACCTAGCTTTTGGGACATGCGTAAATCCTAAGAGACCGAAGTGAATTCAGGTATCAGAGTGGCCCAATCTCCAGTGACCAGGGCCTCCCCCACAAGCACACAATCTGCTCCAGCATCGCGATAGCGCTTCACGTCTCCCAGTTGCTTGACCGAAGATTCGGCAATCTTGACGCAGCCACTTGGAAGTTTTGCGGCAAGGTGCTCAAACAGCCCAATGTCGGTCTTGAAAGTTTCTAGATCTCTGGTGTTTATGCCTATTAGCCTCGCGCCACTATCCGCTGCGATCGCTATCTCTTCAGCACTGTGGGTCTCAACCAGAGGTTCCAAACCTATGGACTTGGAGAAATCGTAGAGGCTCTGAAACTCTGCCTTGGGCAGCTGAGCCAGAATCAGTAGCACCATAGACGCCCCTGCGGCCTTGGCCTCAAGGATCTGGTATTCGTTTGAGATGAAGTCTTTCCGAAGAGTAGGAATGGAAACTGCTTGGCTTACCTCCTGCAGATCAGAGAGCTTTCCACCAAATCCTGATTCCTCAGTGAGCACCGAGATTGCGTGAGCACCTGCGGATTCGTATCCGGCCCCTAAGGCCTTCGCATCTGGTATTTCGGCAAGGAAGCCCCTTGATGGGCTTCGCCGCTTTATTTCGGCGATTAGTTTGATGTGTTCAGCTGGTTGCAGGGCCTCATA
>JADHKY010000047.1 GCA_016780945.1 Aquiluna sp.
CAGGCAACACGATTTGGTCCTATGACTCACGCGAGCAGGTTGCTATGTATGCAGAGCTAGATGAGGAGAAGCTAGCCGAGGGCAAGCTAACTGCCGAGGCAGAGCTAAATGCTTACATTGCCGAGCTTGGTCTGGACCTGACCGACCCACAGGCAGTAGCAGAATATTTGATGAGTCAGGTTGGTGACAGCTCTGAGGTAACGGTCGGAACCGACCACTACCACGCTGGCCGCACCGCCTACCAGCTAATCGTGACCCCAAACAGCGAGGTATCGCTGGTTGACTCCATCGTTGTCTCGGTTGATTCGGAGACCGGCATGCCGCTGGCGCTCAGCGTCTACTCGACAGAGCAGGCGGAGGCTGCAATGGAGGTTGGCTACGAAAGCATCAGCTTTGCGGACCAGGACGAGAGCCTATTTAGCTTCACTCCCCCTGCAGGCACCGAGATTGTTGACCTAAACGCCATCGAGGAGCAGAAGCAGGACCTCGAGATGTGGATGGACATGGACGAGATGGAGTCTCTGGAAGAGAAGCCAGAGCCTGTCATGATCGGCGAGGGCTGGGACACTGTTGTGCACATGCCAGCAGGAGACAAGGCCCTCGAAGAGATGGGTGGTCAGCTCTTGCAGTCACTGATGACACCGGTTGCAGGTGGCATGCTCCTGAGCACTCCACTTATGAACGTCTTTATGACCGATTCGGGCGATGTTTACGCTGGCGCAGTAAGCGTGCAGCACCTGTTTGACACAGCAAAGTAGTTCCTATGGCACAACAGCTGGCAATTGAGACCAGCGGTCTTACGAAGCGCTTTGGTGACCAAAAGGCAGTCAACTCGATAAGCCTTGAGGTTCCAAGCGGTTCGGTATTTGGCTTCCTAGGTCCCAACGGGTCCGGCAAGACCACAACCATTCGCATGTTGCTTGGGCTTGCTGAGGCTACCGAGGGTGAAATCAAACTCCTCGGCACCGAGATACCAAAAGACCTTGAAAAGGCTCTCCCAAGAGTTGGGGCCCTTGTCGAGGGTCCTGCCTTCTACCCATTTATGTCCGGACGCAACAACCTGCTCCGAATTGACGCGGCTGACAGGTTTAGCGATTCCAGCACCAGAATCGAAAGAGTCGAGTCGGCGCTAGATCGAGTTGGCCTTCACAACGCTGGCAACAAGAAGGTCCACGCCTACTCCCTTGGAATGAAGCAACGCCTGGGACTTGCCAATGCCTTGCTGAAGCCCAGGGATATCTTGGTGCTAGACGAGCCGACAAACGGCCTAGACCCCCAGGGAACCCGGGAGGTCAGAAACCTCATTCGCTCACTCTCAGCCGAGGGCATCACGATCTTCCTCTCCTCACACCTCTTGAGCGAGATAGAGATGCTGTGTAGCCATGTGGCTGTTATGAACGCTGGAAAGATTGTTGCTCAGGGGCTCATCGAAGACCTAAGAAATGAGGAGCCAACGAGGCTCATCCTGAGAACCGATGATGTTGATCTTGCGGTTGAGACCCTCAAGTCAGCCGGCATTGGAAAAGCAAAGATTCTCGGAGACCAAATAACTTGCGAGGTAGACCCCGCTCTCGATGTCGCAAGCCTGAACGCGAAGCTAGTGAGAAAAAAGGTCTCCGTAAAGGAGATCAGGCTGCAACGCTCTAGCCTCGAGGAGAAGTATGTAAAGCTCACGGGAGAGGGGTTTGAAGTTGTTCGCTAAGGCCCTAGGCATCAGGCTCTTCCTCTCAGAGCTCAAGGTCATGTTCACGCGTCGCCGCACCTGGGCGATGCTGGCCGCGATCGCGCTGATTCCAATTTTGTTGGCGGTAGCCGTGGCGCTCTCATCGGAGCGCCTGGCACCAGGTGAAGGCCCGCCATTTTTAGCTCAGGTCACACAAAACGGGCTGTTTACTGGCTTCACAGCAATGCTGCTGGCGCTGCCGCTGTTTTTGCCGCTGACTGTTTCGGTGGTAGCTGGTGACACAATCGCTGGCGAGGCTGGGCTAGGAACCCTGCGCTACCTGTTGATCTCTCCGGTCGGACGGGTTCGGCTACTTGTCATGAAGTACCTGGCATCGCTGGTGTTTATTCTCGCCGGCACCTTCACCCTCATGATTGCCGGAGCGGCGATTGGGGCAATCTTGTTCCCGGTTGGGCCGGTAACCCTGCTCTCTGGGTTCACCATAAGTATTTTTGAGGCCTTTGGGCGCATGGCACTTGTTGCTCTCTACACC
The DNA here is from genome assembly GCA_016780945.1 of Aquiluna sp. Lineage (GTDB taxonomy): Bacteria > Actinomycetota > Actinomycetes > Actinomycetales > Microbacteriaceae > Aquiluna. The sequence goes on from JADHKY010000047.1 coordinate 2,217, forward strand.
ACTGTTTCGCTATCTGGCATGGCCGCTGTTGGACTATTCATCTCCACCCTGACCACAGTTCCAGTCGGCGCTATGACCGCAACTTTGGTGACCAGTGGAGTTAGCAACATCCTTGGAAACATTCCGCAGCTTGAGTGGATGCACTCCTGGCTCTTCACCTATTACTGGCTTGACTTCGCAGATCTACTGAGGGCTCCAATTGAGTGGGGTTCAATGCTCAACAACATTGTTTTGCAGCTGGGCTGGATCGCGGTGTTTGGTGCTTTGGCTTACGGACGCTTTACGACCAAGGACATCCTGAGCTAGCGCTGTTAGACTTTGTGGCCGTAGGGGCCTCTAGCTCAGTTGGTAGAGCAACGGACTTTTAATCCGTGGGTCGTGGGTTCGAGCCCCACGGGGCCTACCCTTTATTCACTCCTAGTTCACGTTTGCCTTTTTTGAATTGGTTATCCTTGGAGCCTGCGCTCCGCTCTTGGGGAGCTCAAGGCGGATAGGGGGCGTGAAAATGTCTTCAGTGACAGAGACACAGGTTAGCTTTCAGCCTGCTATTCACATCCCACGCAAACTTTCTGGTTTGGTCGATTTCTTTGGGGAGTTCCACCAGGAAAATCCGGGTCGAGCACTCATCATGCCCGGTGGGAAAGTTGAGATTATCTTCTTTCTGGAAGGAAATGATCTAACCGAGTTTTACATGGGATCCGATGATGCTTCGGACCGAGGCATTAGGAAAGACTCCTCGCTCATTTTCTCTGTCACGAACCTTCCGCAAGTAGTAACTGGCAAAGCCATTCACATTATGCTCGCTCTGATGAGTCCAGCTGCCGCCATGCTGCTTTTTGGGATTCCAGCGTCTGAGATTAGGAACAAGTCAGTTAATCCGTCGAATTTTGGGGTGGATGTTAGGCCTGTGGAGGATGCACTAAGGACGCTATCCACATTCGAGCAACGCGCGGAATTTTTGGAGAATTGGATGCTTAGAAGACTCGAGAGGGTCGGATCCGCTCCGGAATTCGTCTCCTTTTCTCAATCGCTGGTTGATCTCTGCAATGATTCAAGACTTGTTCCAGATACTTCTCTGGCCTTGAATCTGACCGGTTATTCGACTTCACAAGCAAACAGACTTTCCAAACAATGGCTTGGGGTTTCGCTCGAGAGATACCTCTCTCTTCAGCGCTACCGCAAGGCCCTTAATCTCATCAACACCTCGATGCCCCTAGCCGATGTTGCTGCAACAGCCGGGTATTTTGACCAAGCTCACTTCACGCATCGCTTCACAGAATTTTCTGGCATCTCTCCCTCTCAATATCGGCTAACTCCTCGAACTGGAGTGGACACCCTCCACGTCTAGTCGGGGTTGGGAATCGCTCATCAAAAAGATGAGCATTTCATACAAGCCATCAGCTCTGAATTCCGCAAATCTTGACCTCAGCGCCCACTGGGGCGTCAGAAAGAGCAAGGTTATGAGGAAATTTTTTAGCCCAGTAGCTTGGCTACTGATTAGCACTGTGTTCTGGGGTATGGGTGCCTCCTTCAGCATATTCTGGCCTGTGGAGGCTGCAGAGGCTGGGGGACTATCGACAGCAGAAGCAGACATCGCCAATTTCACGTGGCTTAGTTTGGCCATGACTGGTGGCTACGTGTTAGCGGCCGCGGGAATCGGATACTTCGCGCGAGGTGCGACCCGAGCCCGGCTGACCGCAGGTCTCGGTGCCAGCATGATTTTCTGGGTCATTTTGGGTCTGCTTGTCATTGTGGGGCCTGTTGTTGGCTACCAAAACTTTGCGCCTGACCTAGGCGTTCTTCCAATGACAGCTGGGTTGGGAATGATTGTTGCTGGCCTCCTTCACTGGAACGACTCTGAGTCAGAGCAGGCATAAACATGGAAAGCGAGAAGTCAAAGGTCAACTGGGTTATCACGAACCTCTTTGCGCAAAACCTATTTCTGGGATTGAGTCTGGTTGCAATTGCGCTTTGGTCGGCAGGCATTCCAATGTCCTTCGCTGCGTCCAGCGGTGGTGAGAACCTTGGCATTGGTCTATTCATCACGAGCTGTGCTGTCGGGCTGATTCTTTGGATCTCCACATTCACAACAATCGATCGCCTACGCGCAATTGCTGAGAGTCTGCCAGATGAGATCTCTGAAATGCGTGTAAGTCACCACTTGAAATCCAACCCTTGGTTTGCTTTCGCGGCCCTTATTACGACAGTTCACATTGGCGTATTAGTGGGCCACGGAATCGTGCTACTGGGCTAACAAAAAAGAAAAGGAAAACAATGAAATTCAACACCTCCGAGCTCGTGGAATGGTTCAACCACCGCGTATATCCAATGATCGCATTTGTTATCACTCACTTTGTCGTGGGTGGAATCCTCGTGGCAGCCTATGGGCTAGCCGGACCAGATTCTGGTCTCCCGTTGTTCATCATCTCCGTCGCAATAGCGCTCACGACCGTGCTCTTCATCTTCTCGACAATTGCTGACATGAAGCTGCTTGCGATTGATGCGTCTGATGAATTCAAGGCAACACAGCTGGGGGCATCTATGAAGGGATTTGATGCGTTCGCGATCATGTTCTCGGTATTGGTGTTGGCCGTGCCGGTAGCTCACGGCCTTTTATTCCTTTAGGGGGTCATGACAAAAGCCCGGGGCACTCCACCGCCTCGGGCTTTAGTCATTCTCTGAATGAAAGGTTGCGCTAGGCACCCTCCCCCACAACCTGCAGATTACTGGCTCCATCAACGCGCCAGACGTCCTCGACTTTGACCATGAGGTACCTAAGCGCGTAAATAGAGTTGCCGGACTCAATGAATCGAACATCGATCACGGCAATTGCCTCTGAGCTATCGACCATGCAGTCTCGATAGGCCAGCTCCGAGGACTCAATTAGTGGACCGTAGCTACCGGAGATGATCTCGATAAAGCCCTCCAGGGTGACACTGTTCTGAAAACTAGGGGAAGCAATTGCGTAGGCGCGCTCAAACTCACCGGCACCAAAGGCAGCGGTCTGCGTATCAATGGAATCTTCAATGCGCGTTTGAGTTGCTTGCTTGCACTCCTGCGGGCCTGCGGGTTCTGGCTCTGAGGTGTTTTCCTCTTCAGCTTCCTCCTGAGGCGCTGATTCTTCCTGGGGCACTTCGCTCTCCACCTGAGCTGGGGTGGGGCTGGCCGCCTCATCGCCTAAGGCCTGGCAGCCGGAAAGTGCCAAGAGTGCTACTAGGACTAAGACCTTAATTAACTGCATCTCTTTGCCTGTTGGCTAATCGCCTTAGCAGGCTTATTGAGTCGCAGGACCAAAGTGCCCAGATCACCAGTACTGGCTGAAAAAACAGCCGTGTGAATCTGGCCTGATCGGCGTCTAGACCAAAGGCATCTATGCCCTCAACGTATTGGTTGATGTTGCCGGGAAAAATGGCAATGAAAAACAGTGCCGTGACAAGGCCTGCCCAAGGGACCGCCCTGCCAACCGCCAGCAGAGATAGCCCAAGGAGTATCTCTACGACTCCAGAGGCGACGACCACGAAGTCTGGATCAAGAGGCAACCACACAGGCACCTGAGCCTGAAACTCCAGCCTGGAAGTCGTGAGGTGACCAAAACCAGCCATCAAAAGCGCGCCACCGAGCAGCACCCTAGCCAGAGTCTTGATCACTTTCAGCATGGCAAGGCCAACCTCCTGTCTTGTTGCTTTGTTCCACCGGATTGGAAGCACGCCAGAGAAAATCTGGTTTGACTCTCAATGGAGAAAAGCGGCAAGACACTAATTGGCGTCTACAAAGCAGACGGCGGCTTTGCTGGTGAAATCAGCTACTTCCTAGGTCACCTGATTGGGGTCAAAGAGTGCAGCCTGTGCGACATAACCCACTCCCCGATCATGAAAAAGAAGGCTTTCAAGGAGTTCGAGGCGAGGCTTCGAGCCGACAGAGGCATTGATATCCGCCTTGTCCATATGAACGAGCGAACAGAAGCCGAGCTTGCTGCGTCAGAGGGAAGGGAGCCCTGCGTCTTGCTTCAGTACGAAGACGGCTCGATCTCAATGTTTTTGGACTATGAGGAGCTCAAGGCAGCCGGTGGCAGGGTGAACTCGTTTGAGAAACTCGTCGAGTCAAGGCTAAATATTTACCTCTAGCTGCCCTGCAGGGTCATCGATTTGCGTTGATGCAGCCACTGCGCCCAAATGGCAAAGGTCAGCCAAACCACCTGCATAACCGCGATAACCCTCTCACTAAGTCCAACAATTGGTTGACCTGGTTCTAGCCAAGTCAGAAGAAACCAGAGAGTAGTGAGGCCCATGACAGTGGTGGCCGCCAAAGAGCCAAGTGGTCTAATTGCCCAGTGATAGCGCTTATCGAATCTCATTGCCAGCAATGGCCACGCTGAGAAAAGCACAAATGCGATGGTTGCAAAAATCCGATGCCAGTCGGAGAAACTGTCTTGTGAGGGGGTTGGGAAAAAGGTATAGCCAAAGCCTGCAAGACCGGCCAGAAAGAGTGCCACACGACCCGGCAAGGCAAATGCCTTTGCATGCCAAGCCCCGACCAGCGTCAAGATTGATCCGAAAATAAAGAAACTGGATTGGATTAGTTGTACCGGTGAATCATTCGCAGCCAGGTCACTGATTGTTTTTGCGATTGGGTCGTAGCCGGGCCATAACAATCCAGATATGGTCCAACCTAAAACATTCTGAATTGGGCCGAGCGTGGCTGCAACGACCGCCCAAATGCCGATTAATTGCACTTGGACAAGGCTAGTGGGACGGACTTCCAAACAAAACTCCTGTTTTCTCGAGCGCAGTTTCTGAGGCTACGGCGTTGGGGCCTGACCGCCTATGGAAAACGCCAAACCAACTGATTGCCCCTTGGTCAGCTGCAGAGAGGAGATGCCCTCCATTGCGTAACCCCACTGGGCCTGCGGTGACTCCTTGACCCATAGTCCCCAGTAGGCAAAGGCAGCTGGCATCTCTTCACAGGTCTCCAGGTAGGGCTCTTCGCCCTCGACCAGTAGCTCGCTGTCTTTGGAGGGGACGTTATTCACTCTGCAGACCACGGCATCGCCGAATGCCTTTGTACCCTCGACGCTGATGCCGGCCGAAGCTAAGACGTTCTTTGCAGTCTCGCTGTTGCCATTGATCACGACGCAACGCTCTAGGTTCTCTGCCTCTCCGGAGAAATTGATGACAACGGCAACGCCATCGCAGCTGCCGTCACTTGCAAACTCTGTGGTGTTGGAGCAGCCGGTAAGAGCAAGTACTGCCGCAAATAGCAGGGCATAGCTAGATTTCAAGTTTTCTCCTGGGACTGAATGGATATTGTAATCGCGAAATAAGGAGGATGCTCTGTGGGTTGTTAGCGCAATGGAACTAACAGGTAAGAAGTTTTTGGTGGTTGGTGCATCTGGAGTCTTGGGTGCCGAGCTCACCAGACAACTCCAGGAAAAAGGTGCCACCGTCCTTGGCACCGCAAAGGTGAATGACACCGCAGGCAATATCCCATCCAAGGTGGAGATTCGACTGCTACTGGACTTTGAAAACCCGGAGAGCGTGAAGACGCTGACCGACTACCTTCTTGCCTCCTCAGAAATCGACGGAATTATCAACGCTTCAGGTCTAGTGGCCTTTGGAGAGGCCTCAGCTCTAGACAGCGAGACAATCGGAAGGCTGATGGCTGTAAATGCCGCCGGGCCAATGCAATTGTTCTCAGCGCTGCAGCCGCTTCTTGCAAAGAAGGATGAGAGCGTGGTGGTGAACCTAACTGGTGTGGTCGCCGAGACTCCACTTCCTGGCATAGCCGCCTACTCGGCCAGTAAGTGCGCGATAGATGGCTTCCTAACGGGCGTCACTAGGGAGTGGCGCAGGGCTGGAACAAGGGTTGTATCTGCACGTCCTGGCCACACCGAAACCGGTCTTGCGGGCCGAGCAATTGCGGGAGAAGCACCTAACTTCCCGCAAGGAATGACTGCCCAGCACGTCGCGGCAAGAATTGTCCAGGCAATCGAATCAGACGAAAAAGAGTTGCCAGCTAGCGCATTCTGATCGCGAAGGAAAACTCTCTAGCCTGCCCAGGCTCCAATAGGTGCCCAGAAATCTCATTCTGAAAAGCATTCGCAGGCGCGCTCATCGGTTCAATCGCAATCATCGATTCACCATGGTCAGGCCCTGGGCGATAGAACATGAAGTGATCCAAGTTTTTCTCTAGCTCTATTGCGAGTTCGAACTTCGCGGTCTTGAAAGTCACCTCAGTGGCACCGAGGTAGCAGGTGTCGATCTCTCCCCCGGTG
>JADHKY010000048.1 GCA_016780945.1 Aquiluna sp.
GAGAGCCTGGAGCTTCCCTCGCCAAATGCCAGGGCTGTCTTTGAAGGCCTCGGAAGCCACCTGGGTCAGCCATTGGCGCTCTGGCAACATATCGAATTAGCAAAATCTGCTCTCGCTGAAACCACGGCCTTGAAGCTGCCCCCAAGCATGCGAATAGCGTCACTCGAGGCCACACCCAAAGTTCTCGAAGAGGCGCTCCTGGTTGCCGCAAAATCGGGAGCTGAGGTAATAAAGAACTCGGGTGCAAAGGCGCTCATTAGGTTCAAGTACTCTCAGGGAGTGGATGTTGCACAGGGATTGAGGGCGGTTGCCATAAAAGCATCTGCAAGAACCACCGCTTCCGGTAATCGCAGGGGACTCAAAATAGTTATGGACGACATGAAGGCGCTGAACTCATGAGACTCGTGTTTGCCGGCACCCCAGAGGTTGCTGCGATTGCCCTGGAAAGACTGCACAAGGAACACGATGTGGCGCTCGTGATTACCCGACCCGATGCACCAATTGGCCGAAAGAAGGTGCTGACCCCGTCTGCTGTTTCAGTCAAAGCGGAGACACTTGGGATCCCGGTCCTGAAGGCAGACAGAATCGGGCCTGACGAGTTGGCTCAAATATCTCAAAAGGAGGCCGAGCTGGGCATCGTGGTTGCATATGGCGCGCTGCTTGGGTCCAAAGTCCTGGTTCAACTTGATTGGTGGAACCTACACTTCAGTCAGTTGCCGCAATGGCGAGGTGCCACACCCCTCCAGCACTCGATCTGGCATGGACAGGGCCAAGGGCTAACCGTCTTCAAACTTGACTCCGGCATGGACACCGGCGACATTGTCGGCTCTAGAGCGATGACCTATTCAGTCGACTCTTCAGCCGCAGATCTTCTGCCAGAGCTCGCCGAAAAGGGTGCAGAGTTAATCTGCGAGCTTATTGCTCAGACACCACAGCTAACCCCGCAAGAAGGTCAGGCTTCCTATGCTCCAAAGCTCTCTAGGACTGATGCGAAACTGGACTTCTCTGAGACAGCCGAACTAATTGCTCGAAAAGTAATGGCACTAAACCCAGAGCCAATGGCATGGGCCCAGTTCCGTGGCGAACCGATTCGCATCTTGAGAGCCAAGGCCGTGGGGAGTGTCGACTGGTCAGCACTAGAGAAGGCGGATACGCCGATTGGGAGCATCGAACTATCGGGCGAGAAGGTCTTGGCTACCTGCGGCTCCGGAACGCGGCTACAACTAACCGAAGTGCAACCGGGAGGCAAGCGCGTCATGACGGCCATTGAGTGGTTCCGCGGCCTACAGGGGGGCGTAGTTCTTGACTGACTCGAGGCAGATAGCGCACGAGTTGCTGATGCGCGTGCACGACACCGATGCCTACATCAACCTGCTTCTACCAAAGACGCTCGCTCGTCATAATGTTGCCGACTCGGAGCGAGGGCTCATTCAGGAGTTGAGCTATGGCGCCCTGCGCTGGCAGCTGCAGTATGACTCAGTTATCGATCATTTCACCAGGGGCAAGGAGTTGTCCCAGCAAATTAGAGGCGCTCTACAACTGGGACTTCATCAGCTTTTTCGAATGAGGGTTCCTACCCATGCCGCAATTAACGAAACAGTAAATCTCGCAAAGAGGATTGAGCCGCGCGCGGCCGGGTTAGTGAACGCGGTGCTGAGAAATGCTGAGCGTGAGGGGCTCGAGAAGTTACTCTCCCAACTCACAGAAGGCCTGACTGAATCCAGAAGACTCGAGATACTCCACTCCCATCCAGCCTGGGTCATTGACTCTCTTCGTGAGTCACTTCGCATAGACGGGCGCGAGAGTGAACTCGAACAGCTCCTTACAGCGAACAACGAGACGCCCGAGACGTTTCTGGCAGCCTCCGACAAGGAGGCCGTAGCAGCACTCGTTACAGAAGGCTTGCAAGCAACTCCTCAATCGCCGATCGGGTTTCAGGTTGATGGCAACCCAGAGCCCTACCTGTCTCTGGGTAACATCAGGGTTCAGGACCTCGGGTCACAGCTCGTCGCTCTGGTAACCGCGGGGCTTGCGAACTTGAGCGGGAAGACGTTGGACATGTGCAGCGGGCCTGGGGGTAAGTCGGCAATATTGCAGGGTCGCATCAGGCCATCCGGTGGCGAACTCGATTGCATGGAGCCACAGGAGCATCGCGCAGAACTTGTCCGGGAAGCACTGGGAGCAATTCCGATTGGCAGGGTAATCGTCGCTCCAGGTCAACAGGCAGACCAGAACTCCTACGACACGATTTTGCTCGATGCTCCCTGCTCTGGACTGGGGTCGGTTCGGCGCAAACCAGAGTCCCGGCATCGAAAGAAGCAGTCCCAGCTTGCCTCACTCAGTTCCGTCCAGCGAGAGCTTCTGGAGGCGTCCTATGCTGCGCTCAAATCAGGTGGAGTGCTCGTCTATGCCACATGCTCCCCGCTAATCGAGGAGACCATTACGCCCGTGCAAGACATACTGGCTAAGCACCAGGATCTCGAACTTGTAGACCTAAAGCCGGTCATGAAGGAAATCTCTCCTGATCTCAACCTAAATCAATCGCGCAAGACGGTTCAGCTTTGGACACACCTGCACGGAACCGACGCCATGTTTATGGCCGCGCTGAGAAAGAAATAGGCTGATACCGTGCACATTCATCCCTCTCTGCTATCGGCGGACTTTGGCAATATCGAATCCGAGCTTGCCTCCATTGCCAGTGCAGATGCTGCGCACCTGGATGTAATGGACAACCACTTCGTCCCAAATCTGACCTTTGGAGTCCCGGTGGTGCAGCGCATGATCGAGCTCTCACCAATCCCCACAGACATCCACCTCATGATCGAAAATGTCGATACCGAGGCCGTGAAATACGCAGAGCTTGGGCCCCACTCCGTAACAATTCATATCGAGGCTTCAAAGGACCCAGTTAGCACCTGCCGAAAACTCAGAGAAATGGGCGTTAGGTCGGCTGTTGCCATCAAGCCAAACACTCCCGTGAGCTCACTTAGCGGGCTCCTGGAAGAGATTGACATGCTTTTGGTTATGACCGTCGAGCCTGGTTTTGGAGGTCAGAAGTTGATTGCTCAGACGATGCCCAAGGTGGCTGAGGCTCGAGCACTTATATCGGGTTCAAAGTTTGAAATCGCTCTCCAGGTCGACGGCGGTGTCACGCTTGAGAACATAGGTGAGTTAGCGGCGCTTGGGGCCGACACTTTCGTGGCTGGAAGCTCGGTGTTTGGATCTGCAGACCACGCCCAAAGGATTCTCGAACTTAGAAAATCGGCGGCATCGGGGCTCAATCAGTAATCTAGAGGGCATGAAATCCTTTGACCAGCTCTTTGCCGAGCTCAGCCAGATAGCAATAGACCGCCCCGAGGGCAGTAACTCCGCAGCGCTATTGGACTCTGGCATTCATGCAATCGGCAAGAAGGTCGTTGAGGAGGCAGCGGAAGTGTGGATGGCCGCCGAGTATCAGTCGGACAAGGATCTCGCCCTTGAGGCATCCCAGCTCATCTATCACCTACAGCTTTTACTCATAGCCAAAGGCATCAAGCTTGAAGAGATTGAGAAGGTTCTCTAATGTTGCGGGTCGCAATCCCTAACAAGGGCATCCTCTCTGACAGCGCCATCTCTATGCTCAAAGAGGCAGGTTACGCAACCAGGAGAGAGCCCTCCGAACTTCACCTGGTAGACGAGGCAAACTACGTTGAGTTTTTCTACCTCAGGCCAAGGGACATCGCCACCTACGTCGGGAGCGGTTCACTCGACGTCGGCATCACGGGTCTTGACCTCCTACTGGACTCCGGGTCTAAGGCTGAGGAGGTCGCTGATCTAGGTTTTGGAGCTTCGACGTTTAGGTTCGCAGCAGAGCCAGGCTCACGCTTCAAAGAGCCAAAGGACCTAAATGGTAAGAGGCTTGCAACTGCCTACCCCAGGCTCATCAGTGAATACTTGGCCAAGAGTGAAATCGAGTGTCAGGTGGTCTCGCTTGATGGGGCTGTTGAATCTGCGGTGAGGCTTGGCGTCGCCGATGCGGTTGCTGATGTTGTTTCAACCGGAAACACCCTGCGCAAGGCAGGTCTCAGCGTCTTTGGTCCGGAAATACTCTCTTCCACCGCGAGGCTAATTTCTGCTCCTGGAAAGGCCGCCGATTCAGCCAAGTTGCTTCGAAGGCTCAGAGGTGTTCTGGTTGCGAGGGAGTACGTGATCATGGATTATGACTGCCCGAAAACTCTTGTCGAAAAGGCATCGGCAATAACTCCGGGGATTGAGTCTCCCACCATTTCACCTCTGGCCGATGAGAATTGGGTTGCAATCCGTGCACTAGTGAGGGCAGCAGAGACCAACCAAATCATGGACGAGCTGCACGATATTGGCGCAAGGGCAATTTTGGTAAGCGCGATACACGCCGCGAGAATCTAGTGCCGGCTGTCCGAGTAATTCCATGCCTTGATGTTGCCGCTGGCAGAGTCGTGAAGGGCGTCAATTTTGAGGGACTGCGAGACATCGGCGACCCGGTAGAACTCGCTTCTCGCTACTACCAAGAAGGTGCCGACGAGGTCACATTCTTAGACGTCCACGCCTCCAGTGAAAACCGCAAGACCATGCTGGATGTAGTTACCAAGTGTGCAGAGCAGGTATTTATCCCGCTGACAGTTGGTGGGGGCATCTCCTCGTTGGCAGATGTCACATCGCTGCTTGCCGCTGGCGCCGACAAGGTTTCTGTCGGGAGCGCTGGAATTGCCAATCCCGATTTGCTCGAGGAGATAGTCCGCGAGCATGGCTCACAGGTTCTAGTGATCTCCCTTGATCTAAAAAGAGCATCCAGGCCAAGCGGCTTCGGTGTTACAAGCCACGGCGGCAAAAACCTTACTGACTTGGACGCTCTCGAGTGGATACGTCAGGTCGAAGACCTCGGTGCTGGAGAACTGCTTGTCAACTCCATAGACGCGGATGGAACCAAGTCTGGCTTTGACATCGAGCTAGTTGAGCTAATCAAGTCGCAGTCGTCGCTACCGGTGATTGCATCGGGTGGAGCGGGCAAAGTTGAAGACTTTGTAGAGGCCGCTCGAGCAGGAGCCGATGCCGTCTTAGCGGCGAGCGTCTTTCACGAGGGTGAAATTAGTATTGGTGAGGTAAAGCGGGCCCTAGATCAAGCGAGTGTTGAGGTGAGACTTTGATAGATCCAAATGTCTTGACCTATGACTCGAATGGGCTAATACCCGTTATTGTGCAAGACGATTCCACCAAGGATGTCCTGATGCTCGGCTATGCCAACCAGGAGACCCTCAAGGAAACCATCGAGTCGGGCCGCATGGTCTTTTACTCGCGTTCGCGATCCGAGCGTTGGCTCAAGGGAGAGACCAGCGGAAACTTCCTTCACGTTAGTTCAATCTCTGTTGACTGTGACAAGGATGCCCTGGTGGCCATGGTCCACCCAGATGGGCCAACCTGTCACCTTGGAAACGCGTCATGCTTTGAGGCTCAATCTTGATTTCCCTGACAGAGGTTGAGGAACTAGCGGATTCCTATAACGTCATTCCGGTTGTAAAGCGGCTGTTCAATGGAATTGAGACGCCAATCGGGTTGTATCAGAAGCTTTGCGGTGAGCGCGAGGACACCTTTTTGCTTGAGTCCGCAGAGCAGGGAGTCTGGGGGCGTTACTCATTTATTGGGGTAGCTAGTCGCGGCACGCTGACCGCTGATGAAAATCAAGTCACATGGAACTCCAAATACAGCGCGCTGCCATCGGAAGAGCTTGCCACTGACCCTATCGAGGCACTAAAGCAGCTCCAGAGCAGCTGGAAATCAGCGCCGGTTGATTTTCCACTGAGCTCTGGCCTCGTTGGATTTGTGAGCTGGGGTGCGGTGAATCTGATTGAAAGGCTTCCTGCACCAAAAAGTGCCGACTACGAGGTGCCGCTGTACGGGTTTAATCAATTCTCAGACCTTGTAGTGCTTGATCACTCAAAGGCTGAGATGCTCTTGGTGCATGTGATTTTCCTAGACAGCGATGGTTCTCTGAAGTCAAAGTACGAGGCGGCACTTGCCTCGATAGAGCAAATGCAAAAGGTCATCGAGACCCCTTCGGCCTCCAAGTTCACTTCGCCAAAATGGCCCGAGCCCGAGTTTGTCACCAACACGCAAAAGCAGGACTTTCTTGACAAGGTTGAGAAGGCGAAAGAGCACGTGCGACTTGGAGATGTTTTCCAGGTCGTCATCTCGCAAAGGTTTGATTCAACGCTTGAGGCTGACGCTCTAGATGTTTACAGGGCGCTCAGAGCAACAAACCCATCGCCGTATATGTATCTCACAAGGTGGAGTGACGCCTCCGGCAGCTTTGCCATTGCCGGATCATCCCCAGAGGCTCTTGTGAAGGTAAGTGGGGGCCGGGCAGTGACCCACCCGATTGCAGGTTCAAGACCAAGGGGAGAGACCTCAGCTGCGGACATGGCGCTTGCGTCTGAGCTGAGTAGCGACACCAAGGAGCGCAGCGAGCACCTGATGCTCGTTGATTTGGCACGTAATGACCTTCTCAAGATTTGCGATCCTTCAAGTCTTGAGGTCACCGAGTTCATGGAAATCCACCGGTTTAGCCACATCATGCACCTTGTCTCGACGGTTGAGGGACAGATGCGTGAAGGCGTAACAGCAGTTGATGCCATGCTGGCCACCTTTCCCGCCGGAACGCTATCCGGTGCTCCTAAACCCCGAGCTCTCGAGATCATCCATGACCTTGAGCCCAGCTATCGAGGTTTGTTCGGGGGAGTGGTGGGCTACTTCGACTTTGAGGGAAACTCGGACCTCGCGATAGCAATTAGGACCGCACTGATTCGGGATGGTGTTGCTCACATTCAAGCCGGAGCTGGAATAGTGCTCGACTCAGTTCCAGAGAGCGAGCACGCCGAGACCGAAGCCAAGGCCGCGGTTGTTCTCAGAGCTGTTGCTGCCGCGAACGCTATGCACAATGACTAAGGCCGTTTTGGTGCTGCTCCTTCTCATTGGAGCATGGTGGTCCCTGCTTCTGCTCGAATGGGTGGCGGTTGACAAAAGTGGAATCATTGGAGCCGAGCTAAATCAGACGATGGCCCTTCTGCCAGCGGTAGCTGTTCTCGCCGTCCTGATGTCTCTATATCGCAAGATGCCCAGGCTGTTAGTCGCCCTGGGCTCAATGGCGATAGCAGCCACCTCAGCTATTGCGCTGTTGGGCGATCTCGCCACTTCACCTGCGGTGATTGAGGCAAGAGAGCAGGTTTCAGGTATTGCAGGCGGTGGAGCTGTAGCTCTTGAGCTTTCGCCGGTGATTTACGTCTTTGCTTTTGCAGGGTTCACCCTTGCAATAGCGGCAGCTCTATTGATCTTTTTGAAACCTGGTGGTCGTTCAGTGGAAAGTGTGAATCAGGACCTGGATGCCAAAGACCTATGGGACGAGCAGTCAGAGTAATTGTTATCATTGGCACTTAGTCGAGAGGAAAAGATGTCACACAACGAAGAACCTGGTCACGGACACTCACTTGCTGCCTGGGTAACGGTGGGGCTTGTAACACTTGCGTTCACCATTGGGACTCTCTTTTTCTGGTTTGACAACGCGTTAGTCGTCTGGCTTTCAGCCGGGCTTGCGCTAGCAGCCCCAGTAGTGGGCTACCTCCTGAAGCAGGCTGGCTATGGAGTCGGTGGCTCCAAAAGCTCCTCCCACTAGTGCTTCAAGGACTCTTTGATGAAAGCCTGAGGGCATCAAATGCCCGCCAGGCTCAGCTTTCGCGCGAGCTCCTAGAGGAGAGGTGCGCACTGGTTTCTGAAGCCCCTGACGCCTATGAGGCCCTGCAACCAGCTGAACACATCAAACTAATCGCCGAGATAAAGCGGCGAAGCCCATCAAGGGGCTTCCTTGCCGAAATACCAGATGCGAAGGCCTTAGGGGCCGGATACGAATCCGCAGGTGCTCACGCAATCTCGGTACTCACGGAGGAATCGGGATTTGGTGGAAGGCTCTCTGATCTGCAGGAGGTAAGCCACGCAGTTTCCATTCCTACCCTCCGCAAAGACTTCATCTCAAACGAATACCAGATCCTTGAGGCCAAGGCCGCGGGGGCGTCTATGGTTCTACTAATTCTGGCTCAGCTGCCCAAGGCAGATTTTCGAAGCCTCTACGATTTCTCCAAGGCCATAGGTTTGGAACCTTTGGTTGAGACTCACAGTGCTGAAGAGATAGCGATCGCAGCGGATAGTGGCGCGAGGCTAATAGGCATAAACACCAGAGATCT
>JADHKY010000049.1 GCA_016780945.1 Aquiluna sp.
GCTGAATCTGGTCGATTATGGCTTGTGCCTGAGCGGCGTCTTCGGTGTCAACCTCAACAGTTAGCTCCTCGCATGTCTTGCCCTTCATGGCCATGAGCCCAAGTGGAGAGTTGGCTTTGACCATGTTGCCGCCGACCTTGCCCATCCTGATTTCAAGACCGGACTCTTTCACAAGCTTCACGATCTGACCTGCGGGCCTTGCGTGAAAGCCAATGGGATCTTCGATTGTGACGGTTGCCGTGACGGTTGACATTTTTCTCCTTAGGTCCTTCAGGATGCTAGCAATTAATCTTTGAAGTTACCCCAGAAGGCCCTGACGAGCCACCTGACGTTTGTGATTGTCGATTGTCTCGACTAGGTACTGTGCAAGCGGGTGGGAGCTTGAGATCCCACATACCTCTTGAGCAAACTCGGAGGTTGAAAGGCTGGTTAGAAGTAGTTGCAACCTTGCTACTTCAGGGTCGTCATCGTTTTCAAAGGCTAGGGCTGCCGAGATCACATCGAGCAGGTGCTCAGGATGTCCGTAGTGCTCTGCGTACTGAGCCGCTGGGCCGATCAGTCTCTCGAGCCGCGAGAGCTTTCTAATGGGATCACGCCCCACGCGCTCGACCTGGTCATCAATTGCTGGGCTAGTGATGCGCTTGAGAGTCTTCTTCACATATCTACTGTGTGCTGCGGGGTCGAAGTTGTGCTTGCGCACCAGCACCTTCGAAGTCTCCTCTAAGACAGCCTTGGTCTTTTTCATCACGGCCGGATCGTTCAGAGCCAAAACAACCGTTGCGTGGCCTGCCCGCTGGCCCAAATAGGCCGCGGAGAGGTGAGAGGTGTTTACCGTAAAGAGCTTGCGCTCGATAAACGGCTCAAGCCGGTCAACAAATGTTGCTGATGGAATTTCCAGCTTGATTCCGGAGAGATTGCCCGAGTCGATTACCCATTCGCAAAACGCCTCAACCGCAACGTCGGGCTCTGAGCCGTCAGGCTGGATAGGGACAATACGGTCAACAGCCGTGTTGGCAAACACTGCGAGCGAATCTAGGTTTTCAACTGTGCGGATCTCGGATTTCAAAATGTCCGTTGCATTGATTGCGTTTTCGCAGGCCATCACCACGGCCGGCTTTGAAAGTGTTCTGGCTGAGAGCCCCTCCGCAATCACGGGGGCAATCAGGGGCAAAATGTTTGCGCCTACTGACGCAGTAATTATTTCGGCCTTTGCTAGCTGGCCGATTAGCTCCGAGCGCTGCTCGACAGAGTGCAGGGCTCGATAGTTGGTGTAGGTCTTCTTTTGAGAACCCGCTCCGAGCTCGGTGAGGGTGTAGCTGCCCCTCTCATTGAGGGCGTGGATAAGGCCTACGTTTACATCCGCGAAGACCACAAAGTAGCCAGCGTCCTGAAGGACTGAACCTATAAAGCCGCGGCCGATATTGCCGGCGCCAAAGTGGACGGCTATTGGTCTTTCGGAGCTCATAATTGCTTTTCTTTATCTGTGGCCTAGGCCACACCGCCATCTAAAATCAGCTCGAGAACCTGGTCAGCACTGCCAGAGGCGACTAACACCTCAAGCTTGGTCTCGTGTTGAATTAGTTCGGCTAGGTTGCCAAGAATTTCAACGTGGCCGTCGCCACTCGAGGCTATTCCCAACACGCAGCTAACTTCCTCATCACCCCAAGTGATCGGCGATGCAAGTCGCAAAAATACCAGCTGGTCAAAAATTACGTGAACACGAGATTCGTCAGTGCCGTGGGGGATTGCAAATCCCATTCCGATTGCCGAGGAGAACTTTTGCTCTCGCTCCCACATCGCAGCTGCATACTCTGGGCCGATTGCACCCAGTTCTAGAAGTAGCTCGCCGCAGATGCGCACGGCCTCCTCTGATGAGGAGGCCGTGACATCTAACCGGATTCCGGCCTTTTGAATCAGATCAGTCATCGCTGATTTCGTGACCTTCCTGAATCTCGTTGACCAGCTGAGCGATACGCATATCGCCGAGGAACATGTCAAAGATGATTACAGGTGAGTCAGGAACTGCCTGCTTCGCGCGCTGCGAGAGGCCACGATGGACCAAAACTACGTCGTGCGTAGTGTCGGCCAACTGATTCACAGGGGAGTGAGTTACTTCGACGCCGTTCGCCTTCAGCTGCTTGGCCAGCATTCTGGCAACCATGACCGAGGAACCCATTCCAGCCTCGCAAGCCACAACTACGTGCTTGACGTCAGCTCCAGAAATGCTAGCCATGGATTACTCCGCACCGCCGGTCTTCATCGACTTGCTCTTGGCCTTTGCGGCCTCGAGGTCATCATCGCCATCCTTGGAGGCTTTGAGAATCACAAATGCGACGAGGAAGGAGACGGTGGCCGAAAGGAGAATTCCTAGCAGCACACCAAAGTGGTTTCCTGGAGGGGTAACCGCTAGGTAGGCGAAAATTGAGCCTGGGGCTGGTGTTGCCACCACGCCAACGCCAGTTACTAGGAAGGTAGCAACACCCGTTGCACCACCAGCAATGGCAGCCAAAACCAAAATCGGCTTCATTAGTACATATGGGAAGTAGATCTCGTGGATTCCACCCAAGAAGTGAATCACGATCGCGCCTGGAGCACTTCCGCGCAGCACCTTGCTTCCTGCTGCTAGCCAGACGGCAACCAGGATTCCTAGTCCCGGACCTGGATTGCTCTCAAGCATGAACATGATTGACTTGCCAGCTTCTTCTACCTGAGCGACTCCAAGTGGAGCGAGCACACCATAATTTATGGCGTTGTTGAGGAACAGGATCTTTGCAGGCTCAATCAGGATGGATGCCAGAGGCAGCAGTCCTGTGTCAACCAAAACCTTCACACCAGCGCCGAGAGTGTCGGAGAAGGCGTTAACGACCGGTCCGATTCCTACGAAGCCAAGGATGGCCATGAGGAGACCAGAGATACCAAGGGAGAAGTTTCCGATGAGCATCTCAAATCCTGGAGGGGTGACTGGGTCTAGAACGGCATCAATCTTCTTCAAGATCCATGCAGCCAGGGGACCAATAAGCATGGCGCCTAGGAACATCGGAATTGAAGCTCCGACAATCACACCTACGGTTGCTACAGCACCAATTACGGCACCGCGCTGACCATGAACCATGCGACCACCGGTGTAGCCAATGAGGATTGGAAGCAGGTTGACGATCATTGGGCCGACCATCGAGCCGAGCTCCTCGTTTGGAAGCCAGCCAGTTGGAATGAACAGTGCTGTTAGAAGACCCCATGCGATAAACGCACCGATGTTCGGGATCACCATTCCAGCTAGGTTTCCACCTATCTTTTGAGCCGCTGCGCGCCAGCCAGTGTGGCCGCCGTCACCCGCGGGTATAAAATTAGCCATGGGTACTACCTTCCTTTAGGGGGTTGTATTCATTGGGCGGTGTCGCTGCTACAGCATGGTTTGAGGCCCGCCCTAGCAGTGACATCTCCCTTTTTCCAACGGTTTCGGCAATGAACCGAGGAAATCTAATTGGCAAGCGCAACTTCAACTCCTGCCCTACTGAACGCCTCGACGTAAGTCGGGTCGGCGTCAACATTTGTGACCACGCGGTCAAACTGATCAAAATCTGCGAAACGGGCTGGGTAGGTGGGACCAAACTTGCTGCTGTCCGCAAGCAGGATGCGCTCTACAGAGCGAGACATCATGGTCTTCTTTACTAGGGCCTCGTCGGTGTCGTAAGCGGTCATGCCGCCCTCAAGTCCGACGCCATTGACACCCAAGAAGCTAACAACGGCGTTGAAGTCAAGTAGGTCAGCAACCGTCTTCGCTCCCACTGCGGAGAGTGTGGCAGGCCTAATACGTCCTCCCAGAATGGTTACCTGAGTTGTGCTGTCGGCAAGCTTGGAGGCGAGAGTGATGTGGTTGGTCACAACCATTAGCTTTGGCTTGTTGCGCAGGTGAGGCTCGAGGTACTCGGTAGTAGTACCGCCGTCAACAAAGATGCAGCCCTCTTCGGGAATGTATGCCGCGGCAACATCGGCAACCGACTGCTTTTGCTGGGGGTTCCGGTTGTACCGCTCGGGGATGGTGTATTCGCGTGCAAATCTCTCGAGGGCGATCGCACCACCGTGCACCCGGCGAAGTGCGCCTCTGCGCTGAAGGACGTCTAGGTCACGCCTTACGGTCTCTACCGCTACGTCCAATTTGTTCGCAGCCACGTTTGCGTCGAGTCGACCATCTTCTCTGGTCCACTCCGCAAGCTTTAGTCTGCGCTCTTCAGCTAACACCCTTGTCAGTCTCCGAAATTGTCCGTTTACAAGCAATTGCTAAGAAAGTAGCACCGCAAACGGGCAATTGAAACTAAAACGGGCAAAAAGCCACAAATTCAGATAACGATTCTATTAACTGGTTTCTCTGGCAACCTGGTCCATTACAAGCCTCCACCACAGATAAAAAGCGGCAAGTCCAAACAGGAGCCACTCGATGGCATAAAAAGCAGTGAGCCAATTGATCTCTACGGTCTCATCTTGAATGCCGATTGAGATCCGCTCAGCCTCTATGGCAATCCCATCCTGAACAATTACGTAGGCTGGGAAACTCTCGAAAGCTTCGTCGGCATAGAGGTTCACAAGCTGCGCCAGTGCCACTGACCCCAGGGTTCCCGGCTCTGATTCGGTCACCGGTTCGCTTGGCTCCAGGTAGCCAACGATTTCAAACTCTCCCGCCGGCACCTGAATCTCAGCTGCCTCTTCCAGCTCGGTTGCGAACCCAAGCGCAAGAGTAAGACTTGCTCCGGTTTCTTTTTCGATGCTGTTGGCCACAACCCAGTAACCCAGCACTTGCTCACCCGCTTGGACCTGAAGGCGATCGGAAACCACATACACATTTTCTGGATCTGTCGAGACCGTAGCTGTCACCAGTCGGTCATAGCTTCCAGGTGCTAAACGCTGAGGTGCTGAAAGCTCTGAAATTGGAACCGGCTCAAGCTCTATATCAACTCCAACGGCCACAAAGGTTCTGGAGAACTGCCACTGCATCAAAGCAGCGAAGGTGCCAGCGACTAAGAATGCGATCAAAAGCCCAGCAATCCACTTAGGCCTGCGGGCAACGGAGAAGAAGCTTGGCTTCATCTACCCATAGGGGTTGAGAACGACATCGACCCGCTGGAACTCCTTGAGGTCGGAGTAGCCGGTGGTGGCCATTGACCTCTTGAGGGCGCCGATAAGGTTTGCGGTGCCGCTTGCGGATGCAGCCGGCCCGGTCAGAATATTTTCTAGGGAACCGTGAGACCCCACCCAGACTCTTTGCCCGCGAGGTAGCTTCTGGTTCACAGCCTCGCTACCCCAGTGCCATCCGGCTCCCGGTGCCTCGGCGGCCCTAGCCAACATGGTCCCCAGCATCACGGCATCAGCGCCACATGCCACAGCCTTGACAACATCGCCACTGGTTCCAAGTCCACCATCTGCGATGACGTGCACATAGCGGCCACCCGACTCATCCATATAGTCGCGTCTGGCAGCCGCAACATCCGCAACTGCGGTTGCCATTGGGGCGTGAATTCCAAGTACGTTCCTTGTTGCTCCGGCTGCGCCACCACCAAAGCCAACCAGCACGCCAGCGGCACCAGTTCTCATGAGGTGCAGAGCTGCGGTGTAGGTGGCTGCGCCACCAACAATCACCGGAACGTCCAACTTGTATATGAACTCTTTGAGGTTGAGAGGCTCTACCTGCTTTGAGACGTGCTCCGCAGAAACAGTGTTTCCACGAATCACGAACATGTCTACTCCGGCCTTTATGACTATGTCTGCGAACTCGGCGGTGCGCTGAGGGCTCAGGGCGCCTGCAACCGTCACACCTGAGTCGCGAATCTCTCCCAGCCGCTGGGAAATCAGCTCCGGCTGGATTGGCTTTGAATAGACCCTCTGGAGTACAGCGGTTGCGTCCTCATCCTTGGCACTTGCAATCTCAGCCAGCTGCTGGGTTGGATCCTCGTAGCGAGTCCAAAGCCCTTCCAGGTCCAAAACTCCAAGACCACCCATCTTTCCAAGCGCAATTGTGGTGGCGGGGCTCATGGCAGAGTCCATGGGAGCTGCAACAACAGGAAGCTCGAACTTGAAGGCATCGATCGTCCAAGCTGTTGACACATCCTCGGGGTCACGGGTTCGACGGGTTGGGATTACCGCCACATCATCAAAGGCATAGCCAACCCGGGCGCTCTTCGCCTTACCTATTTCTACTTCAGACATCTAGGCCTCCTAACGAGTGCCGTAGTTGGGAGCCTCGATGGTCATCTGGATATCGTGCGGGTGTGACTCCCTCAGACCCGCCGCCGTGATTCTCACAAACTTGCCCTTGTCCTTGAGCTCTTCAATGCTTCCGGCACCGACATAGCCCATCGACGCCCTAAGGCCACCTATTAGCTGGTGAACCACGGAGCTGACTGTGCCGCGGTAGGGGACCCTGCCCTCAACACCCTCGGGAACCAGCTTGTCCTCCCGGAGCACATCGTCTTGGAAGTAGCGGTCCTTTGAGAAAGACTGCGCCTGGCCACGAGACTGCATGGCTCCGAGGGAGCCCATACCACGATAGGTCTTGTACTGCTTGCCGCCCACGTAGGTGATGTCTCCAGGAGCCTCGTCGGTTCCGGCTAGCAGCGAGCCGAGCATTACCGAGTTTGCGCCCGCGACAATTGCCTTGGGGATGTCTCCCGAATACTGAAGTCCGCCGTCTGCGATCAGGGGAACTCCGGCGGCCTTTGCCGCCTGAGCGGCCATGTGAACGGCGGTTACTTGAGGTACACCAACACCGGCTACCACTCTTGTGGTGCAGATCGATCCTGGCCCGACTCCGACCTTAACGCCATCGGCTCCGGCATCGATGATGGCCTGAGCGCCCTCTCTAGTTGCGATGTTGCCGCCGACAATGTCTGCGTGCTTTGCAACTGGTTCGCTCTTGAGCTTCTTGATCATTTCAAGGACGCCACTGTTGTGCCCGTGAGCTGTGTCTACAACCAACATGTCCGCACCGGTCTCGATCAGAGCCATCGCTCTCTCCCAGGCGTCCGGACCAACACCAACAGCTGCTCCGACCAAAAGTCTGCCTGCTCCGTCTTTTGACGCGTTCGGATACTTCTCACTCTTGTCGAAGTCCTTGACAGTTATAAGGCCTTTGAGTCTGCCGTCGGCATCGACGAGCGGAAGCTTTTCAATCCTGTGCTGGGCCAGTAGCGCCATTGCCTCGTCGGGGTTGATGCCGACCTTGCCGACAATCAGTGGCATTGGGGTCATCACATCTTTCACTAGCGTTGTGGTGCGCTGAACCTCGAGGACAAACCTCATGTCACGGTTGGTGACAATGCCGACTAGCTTGTCGTCCTCGTCCACCACCGGCAGGCCGGAGACTCTGAACTTGCCACACATATCATCTACTTCTTGGATGGTGGCATAAGGGGTGGTAGTTACCGGGTGAGAGACCATGCCGGCCTCGCTGCGCTTTACAAGATCAACTTGAGAGGCCTGATCGTCAATAGAGAGATTGCGGTGGAGAATGCCCATTCCGCCCTGCCTTGCCATGGCAATTGCCATTCTCGACTCAGTGACGGTGTCCATCGCGGAGGAGATCAGCGGAATGTTGATTGAGATGTTTCTTGAGACCTGCGTAGCCGTCTGAACCGATGAGGGGATGACATCGGATTGCCCTGGGAGAAGCAGCACATCGTCATAGGTGAGGCCGATTAGGGCAAACGGGTCTTGGTTTTCCAAAATAACCTCTCGCAGCAGTCTTCAGAGACTCAATCCTACCCAGCGCAAGGCCGAGCTGGCGAGGGGTGCCTTGGGTTGCTTTTCTCGCAGCTACTTCTCAAACCCACTACGCTGGTAAGGTTTTGTACTACCCCGAGAAGGGGACATAGGCCAGGCAAAGGTGCCTGGAGGGATTTGGAGGAGAAGTGAAGATCCTCTTGGATAACTCTCGACGCAGGGTTTTCCGGGTACTTATTGTCGCCGTCTTGGCTCTATTTGGGGGCCTGAGCGTTGCAGCTCCGGCGCTGGGAGACAGCGTCGGCGAGGAGTACTCGGCCACAATCTTCGGAAACGTCAAGGTTGATGGTGAGCCCATTGCTGGAGTTCGAATAGTCGTTGATGGCGGAGGCTACACAGCTGAAGTGCTCACCGACGCAGATGGCCGTTGGTCGATTGGCGTGCCCGAGGTCCGCAATTACAACGTAACCCTGGACGAGACGACTCTGCCCGAGGG
>JADHKY010000050.1 GCA_016780945.1 Aquiluna sp.
ACTAGGGAAAATTGGTCACGACCTTTAGGCCACGACTGTTACCTTCTTGAAGGGCGCCCCATTCTCCTCCATGGAATCACGGACGAAGAGCTCAATGCCGAGTGTCGAGCAAAGTGAGACAAGGTCCTTGACGGGCTCGCCTGGAAGCAAGATCGCACACCTCACATCCAGCCCATTGGCCAGGGCAACATGTTGATAGTCAAGTACCTGACCAATTGCAGTTCGAACATACTGCCTACCTGAGGAACGTTTTGCCTCAAAGACAGTCATTGACGTCTCATCGAAGAGATCGGGGAAAATTGTTGTGTTCCCGGTGGCTAGGGGAAGATGAAGCAGCCTGTGACCTTGCGCAAGTAACCAATTGCCAAACTGTGCCTGAAGTTGATGCTCTGACCTTGATATTTCGCTGACACTTATTCCGCGGCTCTTTTGCTGGGCAAGGTATGTTTCCCAGTTCGGCTCTTTCCATGGGCTTCGTTCGATGGATCGAGACTCTTTTGCACCAAATTCAGGTAGCTCAGAAACGTCAGCCTCCAAGGGGGTGAGATTAAAAACAATTACCGTTCTCATCTGACCGTTACGATCAGGAGCTGTTTCATAGGTGAAGCGTTCGTCGGAGAGAGTGAAAGAACCCTTATAGGTTGCCATCGGGGAGTTTGCCAGGAATAGTCTGATTACTTTGCCAGTCTCGGGCGATTCGATAATCGTCTTGTTGACTCCGGTGAAGGACATGTCACCTACTTGGCCTGCCCCGGTATAACGATACGAGCCATCTTCCCCCATGCCCTCGTGCCTGTCGTAACCATATTCGGCACCTGATTTTGGATCAGTGAATATGAGGATGTCATTTGAATTGGACGGCGTTGCAATGCCACCAAATCTTTGACCACCAAGTAAGTGATGAACTTCAGAGCGTCTTAGCTCCTCATTTAATTGAATTGGCCATACCAACGTGGAGCACCCCCAGATCAGCTACTAAGCAATAGTTGTAGATAACAGACTAAATGAGTTACAAGGTGACCCAATGCCTCGAAGAGTAAACTCGCGGCGTGGTGGAAAACGAGCTCCAAGGACTTCCCTGGATTAAAACGCTCATGGCGGACTGGCAGTTGATTGCCGATGCCGCTTTTTCGGATCTTGTGCTCTGGGTTCCAAAACGAACAAAGCTCCACGTCTACGCACATGCCCGACCCTCGACAGCGGCCACGCTTTTCTATCGCGACATCACCGGAACCGCAGCCCGAACCGACTGGCGCAAAGCCATCGACGAGGCATGGGAGACGGGCAAGCCTGTGCTAGCCAGTGAGGTTTCCGAGTACAGCGGAACCGCCAGCAGACTGTCGGCCTATCCGGTATTTGAGCCAAAGAAGACTTCGAAATCCAAGCCAGTAGCTGTCATCACTCGCCATACCAACCTTGGTGAGTCCCGCTACCCCAACAAGCTTCAGCTCAATTTTGTGGCGTGTGCCGAGCAGCTACTTGAGATGGTTAGCGCTGGCGAGTTTCCGATTCCCGATGCTGGAACTGATTCACGTAGGGGAGCCCCTCGTGTCACCGATGGCCTGATAAGGCTAGATAAGAGTGGAAGGGTGCTCTTCGCCTCACCAAATGCGCTCTCGATGTTTAACCGCTCGGGGCTAGAGGGTGAGCTCGAGGGGCGACTCTTCTCAGACTCGGTGAAGGGGCTCAGCCCCCACTCGGGCATTGTGGACGAGGGTCTGCCTCTGGTGCTAACAGGAAAAGGTGCGTGGAAGACCGACATCGAGTTTGACTCTATGGTGCTATCAGTCAGGTCAATCCCAATCACCGCATCGGGTGAGCGCAGTGGAGCGGCAATACTCTGCCGCGATGTCACCGAACTTCGAGTGAGGGAAAGGGAACTACTAACCAAGGACCTTACGATTCGGGAGATTCACCACCGTGTAAAAAACAACCTCCAGACCGTTGCCAGCCTGCTCCGGATTCAATCGCGTCAGTCAAAGTCCGAAGAGGTCAAGGACTCTCTCGCTCAAGCAATGAGAAGGGTTACCTCAATTGCTGTTGTGCACGATGTTCTCTCGGAAGGAATTGATCAAGAGATCTCCTTCGATCAGATCTTTGACCGAATCTTGCAGCTGATTCCCGAGATTGCGAGCGGGTTCCACAGCAAGGTGAAGACAAACTTTGCCGGGAGCTTTGGCGAACTAACCACCGAGCGGTCGACCACATTGGCCCTCGTGCTCACCGAGCTGGTTGCCAATGCCGTCCAGCACGGACTTGCCGATGCGTCAGGAGAAATCAGTGTTGAGGCTCAAAGAGACAATCACTTGCTGAGGGTCGAGGTGACAGATAACGGTGCCGGGCTTGCGGAGGGCAAGATTGGCACCGGCCTTGGCACCCAGATAGTGAGAACCCTTGTTGAGTCAGAGCTCAGGGGAAAAATTGCCTGGACCTCGCCAATTCGTGGCGGCACAAAAGTTTCTGTGGAGATACCTATTTAGCCTGCGCGACGAGCACGGGCGTAGCGACGCTTGAGCGAACGACGCTCGTCCTCGCTCAGGCCACCCCAAACGCCGGTGTCCTGGTTTTCTTTGATTGCGTACTCAAGGCACTGAGCGGATACATCACATTGACGGCAGATTGACTTGGCTTGCTCGATTTGCTCCAGAGCCGGTCCTGTGTTCCCAACTGGGAAAAAGAGCTCGGGATCTTCGTTGAGGCATCGGGCCTGATTTAGCCAGGTCATATCCATAGTTTTCTGTTATTCCTAAGGTCAATGGCGTCTTGTTTTGCAGGTAAAGTCCTACTGACAACCCCAAAATCGTTTCACAGGGAGGCCGAGAAATCAATACCCAATCTGCTGGGAGGCCCCTGCGTTTGCTTATAGCGATAGCTATTGTGGCAATGCAAGCTTTGGTGCTATGGGCCTTGGGAGTTCAGGCAATCTTGGCCTTTGTGGCAGGTTCAGTGACTTCCACCACAAGCTCACTGTTCCTAATTGGTCTGATTCTGGGCGCTGCCATCTTCGCAACAAACGTAGGTGTGGGCCTGTGGAAACTTCGGCGCTGGGCTCACACACCGGCACTTATGTTGCAACTACTGGGCGCCGCGATTGGGACAGCATCCTTCTCAGGTGAGTTTGCCGAACCTCTGATTGGTGTTTCACTACTTGCCTCATCGGCATTGGGATTTGTGCTGTTGTTTGGAGGCGGAATCCGAAGCCTCTTTCACAGCGCTACTGACTGATTAGCTGCAACAGTTTCGGGATGTGGCCGGTGGCCCTGACGTTATACATCGCCTCTTTTACTCTCCCGCCGGCCTCGATCACAATCGTCGAGCGCAACACACCCCTATAGAGCCTTCCGAAAATGGTCTTATCGCCAAAGGCCCCAAAGGCTTTGTGGGCAACCACGTCTGGATCTGAGAGCAGCGTGAAGGTGAGCTCGTGGGAATCCTCAAAACTCTTAAGGCGCTCAACAGAGTCTGGCGAAACCCCAACTATCTGGCAGCCGTGGTTTTCAAACTCCGCAACGTGATCCTGGAAATCCGCTGCCTCTTTGGTGCAGCCAGGAGTCCCGGCTGAGGGGAAGAAATAGAGCACCGTGTTCTTTGTGAACAGCTCTGGGCCAGTTATCAACTCCCCGTTTTGATTCAGGAGACTGAGCTCGGGCGCGGCTTCGCCAGCCAGCAATTGCAGGCCCGACCCCGATACCTGAGCATCATCCAACATGCCAAAAGACTAATTCTTCCAGAAGGCAAGTTTCTGAGATTTCGCCGAAAGCGTGCCTGCCAATTGCTTGGCAGGCTGCACTGGATGGGTGGTAAGCTTTTGCGCTGATGCGCCTCTAGCTCAATTGGCAGAGCAACTGACTCTTAATCAGTGGGTTCCGGGTTCAAGTCCCGGGGGGCGTACCAATAGGGAGCCAGAATCTTCCCCTCAAATGCCTTGAAGATTCGAACTTAGGTTCGTGAGAGGTGAGGCTAGACACCCATTGTTCCGAGGACGATTACCCAGCCAAGAATTGACTTAGCCACGAGGCTGAGCACGATGTAGGCCTTCTCTCCAAACGGGTAGTTCTTCCAAGGACCAACCTTCTTGTACTGCAGGAACATGTTTATTGCGAAGGTGTTGAAGAAAATAAAGGTCGCTAAGAAGCCAATTTGAGCGTAGGCCGGAACAGCGTCTGAGATGTTCCCTGTCGAAACAACGAAGTAAATTGCACCCATGATCCAAGGGACGATGCCCGCTACAACTCCAATGTTGAAAGGTAGCCAGCTCACCTTGTCGGTTAGCTGGTTGTAGCGCTCCATGACCAGACCCATCAGGTTCATGATGAAGTTCAGAGTGAAGATAAACACGACGGTTGAAACTTCGATTAGACCACCCAGCATTAGAAGGACCACCAACATCAGCGAGGAGCTAATTGAGTACTCCCACCAGCGAGGAGGGTTAATGCCCTTTGCAATGTTTTGCTCGTAGCGCTGAATGTAGAACGGTGCCGAGACTAGAAGGTGGGCCATGGCTGAAAGCAGCAGGAAGATCGGAGCAATCAGTGCAATCGGGAAATCAAACAAAGTCTCGCTAATAGGCTGAATACCCTGGGGAGTCTCATCAAAGAACCGGGTGATAACTGGAATCTTGGTCTCGTCGTTGAGAATTAGGTATAAAACGACGGCTTGGGCTAGGTGAAAGACACCCGCAATCCTGTTGAAGGTCTGGAGCTGCTTGCCAAGGGCGGTTTCTGGTTTCATTTTTTTCTCCGGTTAGTCGAACTTACTACTAGGCCAACAGACGACAGCGGAGACGAATTCCTAGCCGGAGCGTTTAGTGTCGGCGAGTCACCAGGGCATCGGTATGTCGCGGATTGGGTGGGCATCATCGGGTATTGCCTTGAGCGGACCCCCTCCTGCTCTGATGCAGAGCCAACGAAGCTGAGTTGGGCTGTCAGGTTTGCATCTCCATGTCCTCATGACTCCGGTGCCGACGTGGACCACCGTGCCGGGGTGGACGTCAACTACCTCATCATCAAGACCCATCTGCCCCTCGCCCTCAAGAAAGACATAGACCTCCTCCAGTTCTGAGTGGCTGTGCCAGTAGCCAGCCTCTTCACCAGGCTCATATGCGGTGGCCGTGAAGCCAATCACCTCAGTGTTGATTTCGTGGTCTATTACTCTTCGACCCTGCTTGTTGGTGGCCGGTACGAATCCACCGAAGTGATCACGCCAAGAATCAAGGGGTCCAATTTCGGTAATGCTGTAGTTGCTCATGCCTTTCAGGCTAGCTGCCTAGAAGCCAAGTAGAAGCGTTAGCTCTACTTGCCCACCAACTAAAAGAGAGTGACGCTTGCGAATCTCATCCTTCAAGGGGACGAAGTAGGTGCCGTCCTTGGGCGTGATGGCGGTCTTATACTCCCTGCCGTCGATGACGATTTTGCAGGTAATCATTCCCCAGCCGTAGGTGAGCTCTTGCTTCACTTCATCTATCTCCCGGGCGTACTCCTCAGGCAACGAAACGAAGTAGAAAGGCGGTGGACCGCGCCACTCGAAGATCTCGCCAATTACTTCATACTCCACTGCGTAATAACTCCGGTTCTCTGTCAGAATCTAGCTGTGAACAAGGGTATCGACCGCTTTCTAAACAAGCACGGCCAGCTTGCTCAGATACCGGTGAAAGAAGATCGCAGGCTCGAAATCCTTGAGCATCTGGCCAAGGGTTTTGAACCTGAAGTGAAGCTCAGCGAGGCCGAGGTGAATGCCAAGGTCATGGCTTGGCACGAGGACTACGTGATGCTGCGACGGATGCTAGTGGATTACAAGTTCCTCTCCAGGAGCAGCGACGGCAGAACCTACTGGAGATCAAAACTTGCAGAATAATCTCATTGGCCTTGAGCCAAGACAGTTTGATGCCTACCTT
Organism: Aquiluna sp.; assembly: GCA_016780945.1. GTDB lineage: Bacteria > Actinomycetota > Actinomycetes > Actinomycetales > Microbacteriaceae > Aquiluna. The sequence continues at coordinate 5,894 of JADHKY010000050.1, forward strand.
GACGCCATCCAAACTTCTGGCGGTCTAATTGCCAACATGGGTCCGGATGTCGAGGCTTTGGTTTGGACCGACTATGCAAGACCAGACCTGCTAGCAGCAATGCTGGAAGAAAACCCCCAACTTCGTTTCGTTCAACTTCCCTTCGCGGGCGTGGATGCGTTTAGCAAGATCATTGCTGGCCATCCTGAGATCACATTCACTTCGGCAAAGCGCTCGTATTCCGAACCGGTTGCCGAACACGCTCTAATGCTCTGCATGGCGCTCGGGCGCATAATCCCAGAGAGGGTTATGGCAAAAAACTGGGGTAAGAAGCATGCCGACAGCCTCTTCGATGCCGAGGTGGTGATTGTTGGCGGTGGCGGTATTGCTCAGCAGCTTGTCGAGCTGTTAGCTCCGATGCGCTCGCTTGTCACAGTGATTCGCAAGCGACCCAGAGAGCCATTTGACAACTCTCAACATTCGCGAGTTGCGGGCTTTGATGAGCTGGATGAGAGCCTTGCCAGAGCACAGTTTGTGATTCTTGCCTGTGCTCTTACACCGGAGACCCGGTTTCTTTTCAACGCTGAGCGCTTCAAGCTGATGCGTAAGGATGCGTATCTGGTGAACGTGGCAAGAGGTGAGATTGTGAACCAGGAAGATTTGGTTCAGGCTCTCAAGTCCGGTGAGATTGCGGCGTGCGCAACCGATGTGACCTATCCCGAGCCGTTGCCTGATGACCACGAGATGTGGGGTGTCGAGAATCTCCTTATTACGCCCCATACTGCCGACACCATGCCGATTGTGACCAGGCTCTTTGCGCTGCGTCTCCAGGAGAACGTGACTGCCTGGCTTACTGGCGGCGAGCCTGTGGGTATTGTCGACCCCGGCCTTGGCTACTAGGCGGGCAAGTGGAATTTAGTAACTGGCTGCTCTATGCGGCTGCCGCCATAGGACTCTCGCTAACACCGGGCCCAAATGGACTGCTGGCGCTCACTCATGGCGCTCTTTTTGGCACAAAAAAGACAATCGCGACAATCTTTGGAGGTCTTACAGGGTTTTTCCTTGTAATTGCGATGTCGATGTTTGGAATTGGGGCACTGCTTGCCGCTTCTGCTTCCTTGCTCACTGTTTTGAAGTGGGTCGGTGGCGCCTACCTGGTATTTCTTGGGATTCAGGTCTGGCGCTCTCCGGCGCTCGCCGTCTCGCGTACCAAGGTTTCAGGTAAGGCGGGGCTGCTGTATCGGGCCGGACTTTTTTCGGCACTTAGTAACCCAAAGGGGATCTTGTTTTTTGTGGCCTTCTTGCCACAGTTCATAGAGCCCGAGCGGTCTCTTGTTGTTCAATTTTTGATTATGGCGGCTACGTTTTTGGTCATTGAGTTTTTCTATGAGCTCACGGTCGCCGCTCTGGCAGACAGGATCACACCCTGGCTTGCGCGGGTCGGAAAGAACTTTAACCGCACCTTTGGTGCGGTGTTTATGGCTATTGGAGTTCTGCTGCCACTAAGGGGCTAGAGGCCCAGCTTGCCCCTGAGAAACTCGATGTGTCCTGTGGCTTTGACGTTCAAGAACGAGTGGGTGACGTTGCCGTCCTCGACCACGAACGTCGAGCGAATGGTTCCCATGTACTCCTTGCCATACATGCTCTTTTTGCCGTATGCGCCATAAGCCATCTGGACCTCGTTATCGGGGTCTGAGAGCAGCTCAAAATTGAGCCCCTCCTTTTCCTGGAACTTCTTAAGCTTTGCTGGGCCATCTGGGGAGATGCCGAGCACGGTGTAGCCGGCTGACTTCAGTGAGTTGATGTAGTCGCGAAAGTCACAGGCCTGGGTGGTGCAGCCGGGGGTTGAGGCTGCCGGGTAAAAGTAGACGATTACTTTGCCCTTCTGCTCTTTCAGGGAGACGTGCTCGCCATCTTGATTGCTCAGGGTGAACTCAGGGGCTTTTGATCCAATTTCAACGCTCATGAAATTGACAATTCACTTTTCGTCTTCGC
>JADHKY010000001.1 GCA_016780945.1 Aquiluna sp.
ACTGCAATGCCACCACCAATGGTTTTGCCGAGCACCAGCGCATCTGGCTTCAGGCCAAGTTGGGCTGTCATGCCGCCCGGTCCAGCAGAGAGAGTGTGGGTCTCATCGAGGATCCAGATGATGTCGTATTTCCTGCATAGCTCCTGCATGCCCTCTAGATAGCCAGCATCTGGCAGCACGATGCCGATGTTTGTGAGAGCAGGCTCCATCAGCATCGCGGCCACCTCGCCGCTCGCGAAGGCAGCCTCTGCCGCGGCCAGGTCATTGAACGGAATCGAAACAGTCGTGTGGTCTAGGGGGACAGGGGCACCGATGTTGTTCTTGCGTGATGTGGTGCTGCCGTCAGGCGCAAGGTTTGCAAATGTCTCGTCGACGGTGCCGTGGTAGCAATAGTCGTGGACCGCGATCTTTTGCCTGCCAGTGACGTGCCTAGCAAAGCGAATCAGGTGTCGATTCGCGTCTGTCGCGCTGAGCGTGAACTGCCACTTGGGCAAGCCAAACCTGCGCTCAAGTTCCCTGGCGTTCTTTGCCGCTTGCTCGGTTGGGAGCATGAGAGTAATGCCCTTTTTGGCCTGCTCGCTAATGGCCAAGACTGTTGGCTGAGGGGAGTGACCGGACATTGAACCGGTGTCGCCAAGGCAGAAGTCGGTGTATTCGTTGTCGTCAAGATCTATGAATCTTGCTCCAAAGGCGCTTTTCACATGGACAGGGAAGCCTCCTGGCCACTTCGCCATCCAAATCATTGGGACTCCGGCGAGCATGCTGTCCCTGCCGGAGCTGTGAGCTATCGAGCTTGCCTGGTGTGTTTCTTGGAAGCGCTGCTGTTCTCGCTCGAAAAGCGCGGCCAAACGCTCACGGTGCGGATAAATAGAAATCATTAATCACCTTTGATTCTCTTTTGGGTTTCCCCTGGATTTTTTTACAGCTAGAGCTTGGCCAGTCCCGCCGCAAGAACGTCAAGTGCGTCGTGCAGTAGCTCGTCACTGATTGCAAGTGGAGGAAGGAATCTCAGAACGTTGTTGTAGGTACCGGCATTGAGCACCAACACTCCGTTTTGGTGGCAGTGCTTCATCACAGCATCGGTGGCCTCAGGGTTTGGGTCCATGGTTCCGGGCCTGACAAGTTCAATCGCCTGCATTGCGCCCTTGCCACGAACATCTCCAATTACCGGGTAGTTGTTCTGCATTGCAGTGAGCCTGCCTGAGAGAATCTCACCAATTTGCTCGGCTCTTTCAAACCAGCCGCCCTCTTCGAACTGCTCCATGACCGCTACCGCAGCGGCTACGGCAGTGGGGGAGCCACCGAAGGTGCCTCCGAGTCCGCCTGCGTGGGCGGCATCCATGATCTCGGCCCTGCCGACAACTCCTGAGAGCGGCATTCCACCGGCTATTCCCTTGGCGACCGTAATGAGATCGGGCTCAAAGCCTTCTTCCCACTCGCTGGCAAACCACTTTCCGGTCCTTGCCATACCGCTCTGAACCTCGTCAGCAACCAGCACGATGCCGTTGGCCCTGGTCCACTCCTGAAGCGTGAGCAGGAATCCCGGGGCTGGGACAATGAAACCACCCTCGCCCTGGATGGGTTCGATAAAGAGTGCCGCAAGTTGTGATGCACCAACCCGCTTTTCTAGGTAGGTGATTGCCCTGGTTGCCGCCTCGGGTCCGGTCATCTCAGCCGGGTCCCGGAATGGGTAACTCATAGGGGCGTGGTGGACACTTCCAGCAAGGGGTCCAAAACCGGTTCCATAGGGATGAGCCTTGAAGTTCATGGCCATCGTGAGATTCGTGCGACCGTGGTAGGAGTGGTCAAAGACCGCGATCTCGGTGCGACCGGTCGCCTTTCTTGCAATCTTTACCGCGTTTTCAACAGCCTCTGCACCCGAGTTGAAAAATGCAGCCTTTTTCTTTTTTCCGCACGGTGCGTGGCTGGTAAGTAGCTCAGCTGCTTTTACATAGGGCTCATAGGGAGCGACGGTGAAAAGGGTGTGGGTTAGTTTGGCGACCTGCTCAGAAACAGCGGCCACGAGCTTCTCGTTGGTGTGACCAATGGTGACAACGCCAATGCCAGAGCCCATGTCAATCAGGTGATTGCCATCAACGTCTTTCAAGATGGCGCCGTGGGCCTCTTCGATGAAGGTGGGCAACATCGTTCCGACTCCCGCGGAGACGACCTCGCTTCGACGCTTCTGTAACGCGACGGAATTGGGCCCTGGAATGGCGGTGACGACGTGGCGCTTCTGCTCGAGAGTCATGTCAGAAGTCTAGATTCTCAAAGCTGTTTTCTGGCTCAAGATCCAGAACTTCAAAGCGGGTTCTAAGCTTTCCCTATGCGCTCGGTGATAGTTCTTGGTTCTACCGGTTCGGTCGGCTCTCAGGCACTTGACCTGATTAGGCAGTTCCCCGACCGGTTCAAGATTGTCGGACTCTCGGCAAACACCTCCACAGAGCTTCTAGAGCAGCAACGCATTGAGTTTGGTTTGACTGGCGACGAGGTTGCACTCGGTGCCGATGAGGCAGCAAAGTTGGCCAGCGATATCGATGCCGATGTCTTGGTGCACGGCATCAGCGGTTCTGCCGGCCTGGCCGCTACCCTTGCGGCACTTGAGAGCGGCAAAACCCTAGCGCTCGCCAACAAGGAGTCGCTCATCGTTGGCGGTGAGCTTGTCACCAACATTGCTAGCCCCGGCCAGATTGTTCCGGTTGACTCTGAACATTCGGCGCTCGCACAGTGCCTAAGGTCCGGTGACGAGGCTGAGGTTGAAAAGCTAATCCTGACCGCTAGTGGAGGGCCCTTCAGGGGCTTCAGTGCCGAGCAGCTAAGGTCAGTGACCATTGAGCAGGCACTCAAGCACCCAACCTGGTCGATGGGCCGAATCATCACCATCAACTCGGCATCTATGGTGAACAAGGGCCTTGAGATGATCGAGGCTCAGCTGCTCTTTGGTATTCCGATAGACAGAATTGCGATAACCGTTCACCCGCAGTCAGCTGTTCACTCGATGGTGGAGTACTCTGACGGATCGGTTATCGCTCAGTGCTCAATTACCGACATGAAGCTTCCGCTGGCCCTTGCACTCGATTGGCCAAAGCGGCAACCAGGTGCTGTGGCGCCAATTGACTGGACGCAGAGTCACTCGTGGGAGTTCGAGCCAATCGACGAAGAGGTCTTCAAGGCCATTCCACTTGCTCGTGAGGTCGCACTTCGAGGACTTACTTTCCCCGCTGTCTATAACGCTGCCAATGAGCAGGCCGTCGAGGCGTTCTTGGCAGGGCAAATTGGCTTTGTCGAGATCGTCAGCATCATCGACCAAGTAATAGAGCAGCACAACCCCCCTGCAAGCCTCACTCTTGAGGGCGTATTGGAATCTGAGGCTTGGGCTCGCCTCACAGCAGACTCTCTAATTGCCCAGCGGATCAGCTAGTAACCTTGACTACGTGCTCGACATAGCCCTTTACGCAATCGGCATTTTGGTGGTGATTGTCGGAATTGCCCTCTCGATTGGCCTCCACGAGCTCGGCCACTACGCTCCAGCAAAAGCCTTTGGGGTGAGGGTAAAACAGTTCATGATCGGGTTCGGCCCGACATTTTTCTCTCGCCGGCGCGGCGAGACTGAGTTTGGCTTCAAAGCATTCCCACTGGGCGGCTACATTCTCATGGCTGGCATGTATCCGCCGGAGAGTAAGCCCTACCGTGGCCCGTTTGCCGGCTGGATCAAGGAAGCTCGAAAGGAGATTGCAGCTCAGGAAGAACAGGGCGATTCGGGCAGGCAGTTTTACGAGCTGAGCACCTGGAAGAAAGTCACCATCATGCTCGGTGGGCCCATGATGAACTTTTTCCTCGGACTGCTACTAATTGCAATTGCCCTGACTGGAATTGGCCCACTGCAAAACTCGCTGACCGTGGCCAAGGTTTATCAGTGCATTGAGGCTGCAAGCGATGGCAGCTGCCCGGCGGGAGCACCGATATCGCCCGCGGCTAAGGCGGGGATGGCCGACGGCGACAGGGTCGTTTCTGTAAATGGCACAAGTGTTGTCAGCTGGGTCGAGGTCACTGAAATCATGACCACCCGAGGTCAGGGAGCATCGACTTTGGTTGTGGACAGGGGCGGCCAGCAGGTAAGTCTCTCCATTACCCCGAGCTATTTCGAGAGGGCCGTCTACGACTCAAATGGCACGTTGAGTCTAGATAGTGAAGGTAACCCCGTGACCAGGCTCACCCCGATAATTGGTGTCAGCCTTGCTCCAACGAGTAATCCAATGCCGCTTAGTGATTCGCTCGGCTACGGGGTAGCGGCTACAGGAGCGATGTTTGCCTTCATCGTGGAACTTCCGCAGCAGGTCTACCAAGTATTTGTCTCAACCTTTGGCCTTGCAGAGCGAGACCCCTATGGGGCGGTATCCATCGTTGGTGTTGGTCAGCTGGCTGGGGAGCTCACCGCGGCAGAGATTCCTTTGGAGGCCAAGCTCTCTTCGCTGCTGCTTCTCTTGGGTTCATTGAATATTGCACTGTTTGCTTTCAATCTGATTCCGCTTTTGCCTCTAGATGGTGGGCACGTCGCAGGGGCTCTCTATGAGGGCGCAAAGCGCAGGGTTTCGCGGCTTGTTGCCAGAAAAGATCCCGGTCCCGTTGACACCGCAAAGGCCCTGCCTGTGGCGTATGGAATGTGGGTGCTACTAATCTTCACTGGGGTCGTTTTGATTCTGGCTGACCTGATTAACCCAATCTCACTGGGCTAGGAAGCTAAATTAGCTCTTGGCTGTTGTATTGCTAGAGAAAAAAGTAAAGGGGCGTAAGTGCCGGCTGTAAATCTCGGACTTCCCAAGTCACCACCTCCAACACTGGCTCCCAGGCGCAAGACCCGGCAGATCATGGTTGGCAAGGTAGCTGTCGGCGGCGACGCACCCATTTCGGTGCAGTCGATGACCACCACCCCCACCACAGACATCAATGCCACCTTGCAGCAGATCGCGGAACTGACGGCATCCGGCTGCGACATCGTTCGTGTTGCCGTGCCATCCCAGGACGATGCAGACGTTCTTCGCATCATCGCAAAGCGCAGCCAGATTCCGGTGATTGCCGACATCCACTTCCAGCCTCGCTATGTCTTCCAGGCAATTGATGCCGGGTGTGGTGCGGTCAGGGTGAACCCGGGAAACATCAGAAAGTTCGATGACCAGGTTGGCGAGATTGCCAAGGCCGCCAAGGACGCAGGAGTCTCCATCCGCATTGGCGTAAACGCAGGTTCTTTGGACCCAAGGCTCTTGGAGAAATACGGCAAGCCAACGGCGGAGGCACTTGTTGAGTCTGCTGTCTGGGAAGCCTCTTTGTTTGAAGAGCACGACTTTCACGACTTCAAGATTTCGGTCAAGCACAACGATCCGGTTGTGATGGTCAGCGCCTATCAGCAGCTTTCTGAGCGTGGCGACTGGCCACTGCACCTGGGTGTTACCGAAGCCGGCCCTGCATTCCAGGGAACCATCAAGTCCGCAGTTGCCTTTGGTGCGCTATTGAGCCAGGGCATTGGCGACACCATCAGGGTTTCGCTCTCGGCTCCGCCGGTTGAGGAGATCAAGGTCGGATCGCAGATCCTGGAGAGCCTGAACCTCAGACCTAGAAAGCTCGAAATCGTTTCTTGCCCAAGCTGCGGAAGGGCACAGGTCGATGTCTACACCCTCGCAGACGACGTGACCGAGGGTCTCAAGCACCTAACTGTTCCGATTCGCGTTGCTGTGATGGGCTGTGTTGTAAATGGTCCGGGTGAGGCAAGAGAGGCTGATCTTGGCGTTGCCTCGGGTAACGGCAAGGGCCAGATTTTTGTCAAGGGTGAGGTCATTAAGACCGTTCCTGAGAGCGAAATTGTTCAGACGCTGATCGAAGAGGCCAACCGCATTGCCGCAGAAATGGATCCAAGTGAGCTTGGAACCGCACAGGTATCCGTCGGCGAGTAGCTAACATTGTGCGCATGCCTTATCGCCTGAGCACACTTTTTCTAAGAACCCTCCGCGAGGACCCCGCCGATGCCGAGGTCGATAGCCACAAGCTCCTAGTTCGAGCTGGCTACATCCGCAGAGCAGGACCAGGAATCTGGTCTTGGCTGCCGCTTGGGCTAATGGTCAAGAACAAGATCGAGAAAATCGTCCGCGAGGAAATGGCAGCAGCTGGCAGCCAGGAGGTTCACTTCCCTGGGCTACTACCCAAGGAGCCCTATGAGGCCACCGGTCGCTGGGAGGAATACGGCGACAACATTTTTAGGCTCAAAGACCGCAAGGACGCGGACTACCTGCTCGCTCCAACGCACGAGGAGGTCTTCACGCTTTTGGTGAAGGACCTCTACACCTCCTACAAAGACCTGCCACTGAGCATCTATCAGATTCAGCTCAAGTATCGCGATGAGGCAAGACCGAGAGCGGGACTCTTGCGCGGTCGAGAGTTCATCATGAAGGACGCCTACAGCTTCGACATCTCCGACGAGGGCCTCGAGGTCAGCTATCAGGCGCAGCGCGATGCTTATGAGCGCATCTTCAAAAGGCTCGGGCTCGACTACGTGATAGTCAAGGCTGATGCGGGTGCAATGGGAGGCTCGAAGTCAGAAGAGTTTTTGTGCCCAGCTCCAATCGGTGAGGACACCTTTGTCCGCTCCTCGGGAGGCTTTGCCGCAAACGTCGAGGCGATTCGATTTGAAGTGGCTGAGGAAGTAGATGCTTCAAAGACTCCTGCGGCGGAGATCCATGAGTCTCCAAAGACTCCGACCATCGCCACCCTGGTCGACTTTTCGAACCAAAATCACCCTAGACAGGGCGGTGAGTGGACGGCTGCGGACACCCTCAAGAATGTTGTCCTAGCTTTGGTCTCTCCCGAGGGTAAGCGCTCGCTTGCGATTGTGGGCATCCCCGGAGACCGGGAAGTTGACCAAAAGCGCGCTGAGGCATGGTTCTCACCCAATGATGTCGAGCAGGCCACCGAAGAGGACTTCTCCAAGCATCCGCAACTGGTGAAGGGTTATATCGGTCCAACCAAGAGCGGTTCGCAATTTTTGGGGGAGAAGGCAGCAAGCAAGATTCCTTATTTTGTGGACCCCCGTGTTGCCAAGGGATCGAGCTGGATCACTGGCGCAAATGAGGATGAGAAGCACGTTTGGCATCTCACCTACGGCAGGGACTTCTCATCCGATGGCATTGCAGACATTGCCGAGGTAGTTGCCGGCGACCCAGCACCCGATGGCTCAGGCCCGCTTGAGCTCGCCAGGGGAATCGAAATCGGACACGTCTTCCAGCTTGGGCGCAAGTATGCCGAGGCGCTTGACCTCAGGGTCTTAGACGAAAACGGCAAGCTCGTCACCGTGACCATGGGAAGCTACGGCATTGGCGTCACAAGGCTGGTTGCGGTGATTGCTGAGCAGTCCCACGACGAAAAGGGCTTGATCTGGCCAGAGGCCGTCGCCCCGGCACAAATTCACATCATCGCGGCAGGCAAAGAGGAGAGCGTCTTTGAGGCCGCTGAGGCTCTTGCCGGGGAGGCCGAAGAGATGGGCTTTGATGTGATGCTTGATGATCGCAAGGCTTCTCCCGGGGTTAAGTTTGCCGATGCCGAGCTATTGGGCATGCCCTGGGTAATTGTTTGCGGCAGGGGTCTCGAGGCTGGAGAAGTCGAGCTTTGGGACAGAGCGTCAGGCGAGCGCTTGACTGTAAAGCTAGAATCTGCATTAGCGGAGATAACCTCGCGCAGGAAATAGAACAGGTGCAGGCCATATGGATATCGATCTCAGTGTCCTCCGCCTGCTAGAGCGCGAAAAAGAAATCCCCTTCGACGAACTTGTCCAAATAATCGAGGCTGCCATTCTTGCCGCCTACTACAAGCACATCGGCGAGCACCCCAAGGGTTGCCGCGCAAACCTAGACCGCAAGACTGGTCACGTAGCTGTCTTCTCGGCGGTCTTGGATGAAGAGGGCGAGCCGACCGAGACCGAAAACGAGGTGACACCCGAGGGCTTCGGCCGAGTTGCCGCCTATGCCGCAAAGCAGGTAATCGCTCAGCGCATGAGAGAGATTGCCGATGAGGGCCTACTGGGAGAATTTAAAGGCAAAGAGGGCGACATAGTTGCCGGTCAGATTCAGCAAGGCTCTCGGCCCTACATGGTTTATGTGAACCTGGGCTCAATCGAGGCAATCATGCCTCCTGAGGAGCAGGTGCCAGGCGAGGACTACTCCCACGGCCGCAGAATTCGCGTCTACGTCACCAGCGTCCAAAAGGGCCTGAGGGGTCCAATGATCACGGTTTCCAGAACCCACCCCAACCTGGTTCGTAAACTTTTCGCTCTCGAGGTTCCAGAGGTTGCATCGGGTCAGGTGGAGATCACCTCAATCGCCAGGGAAGCTGGTCACCGCACCAAGATTTCAGTTCGCTCAAACGAGCCGGGCATCAACGCCAAGGGCGCCTGCATTGGCGAACTTGGTCAGCGGGTCAGAGCGGTCAGCAGCGAGCTAAATGAGGAAAAGATTGACGTAGTGGACCACTCCGAGAACCTCGCGGAGTTCGTTGCCCACGCTCTATCACCGGCCAAAGTGTCTTCCAGCTTCGTTATTGATGCTGGACTGAAGGCTGTGAGGGTTTTGGTCCCAGATTTCCAGCTCTCACTAGCTATTGGTAAGGAAGGTCAAAACGCCCGTCTCGCTGCGAAGCTAACCGGTGCCAAGATTGACATCCAGCCCGATAGCACCATGGATGAATAGCCAGTAGCGCTATTTCCCAATAGAATGGGCGAAGTCCAAAGCTTCGCAGCGTTGTTGCGAAGACTTTCTATAGACATAGAAGCAGGCAGAAGATGTGTGACACCAAATGAGCTTTCAGAAATGAGACCCGCTCAGCAATAAGGCCTGCCCTGTTTGGGGTTGGCCCCAGACAGGAGAAATTCAGTGGCGCTTCCACGCGTATACGACATAGCTAAAGAACTTGGTATCGATACCAAGGTCGCTCTCGCGAAGCTTGAAGAGCTCGGTGAGTATGTGAAGGGTGGCTCTTCCACCATCGCACCGCCAGTTGCAGCCAAGCTCCGTGCGGCATATCCAAAGAAGGAAAAGCCAGCCGAGAAGTCAAAGGCCGAAAAGCCAAAGCCAGAGGCTAAGACGACTGAGGCTGAAGCAAAGCCAGCAGAGCAGGTTACGGAAAAGCCCGCCGAGAAGCCGGCAGAGCCAGCCGAGAAGCCAGCCCCATTGCAAGGCATTCCTCGCCCGGGAAACAACCCGTTTTCTTCAAACCAGGGCATGGGCATTCCTCGCCCGATGGCTAGGCCTGGAAACAACCCGTTTTCTTCAAACCAGGGCATGGGCCGGCCAAGGCCCCAGGGAGCCCCAGGGCAGGCTCAGCGTCCCGGCGGACCAAGACCACAGCAGGGCGGACCACAGCGTCCAGGCGGAGCTCCAAGACCTGGTGGCGGCAAGCCAGGAGGCTTTGGTGCAGGTCCGGGAGGACCAGGTGGAGCCCCAGGTGGCGGCAGACCAGGTGCATTCCCCGGTAGACCAGGACCCGGAGGCCGTGGAGGCCGCGGAGCCGGTACCGCAGGAGCTTTTGGTAAGGGCGGCTCTAAGAGCAAGTCCAGAAAGTCAAAGCGCACAAAGCGCGAGGAGTTTGAGCAGCGCGAGGCACCGAGCCTTGGCGGTGCGATGGTCCCACGCGGTGATGGCAACACGGTTGTAAGAATTCGCCGCGGTGCATCCATCCAGGACTTCGCCGACAAGATTGGCGCAAATGCAGGTCAGCTGATCACGGTTCTGTTCCACCTGGGACAGATGGCAACGGCCACCGCATCTCTAGATGAGGACACCTTCCAAATTCTTGGTGAGGAGCTGGGCTACAAAGTAGAGCTAGTTTCTCCGGAGGACGAGGAGCGCGAGCTTTACGAGGGCTTCGGTCTAAGCATTTCGACCGACATCGATGAGGAAGATTCAGAGAATCTGAGCCCCAGGCCGCCGGTTGTCACCGTCATGGGTCACGTCGACCACGGTAAGACGAGGGTGCTGGACTCGATCCGAAACTCTAACGTTGTTGCCGGTGAGGCCGGCGGCATCACCCAGCACATCGGTGCCTACCAGGTTCACACCATCCACGATGGTGTCAATCGGGCCATAACCTTCATTGACACCCCAGGTCACGAGGCCTTCACGGCTATGCGTGCCAGGGGTACCCAAGTCACCGACATCGCAATCTTGGTTGTTGCAGCCGACGATGGCGTGATGCCTCAGACCATCGAGGCGCTAAATCACGCCCAGGCAGCTCAGGTTCCAATCGTGGTAGCAATCAACAAGGTTGATAAAGAGGGTGCGAACCCGGACAAGATTCGTCAGCAGCTAACCGAGTTTGGACTGGTTGCCGAGGAGTTTGGTGGCGACGTCATGTTCGTAGAGGTTTCGGCTTTGAAGAACATGGGCATGGACAAGCTAATGGATGCAGTTCTTCTAACTGCAGACGCTGCCTTGGACCTTCGTGCCAACCCTGACCGTTCTGCTAGGGGAGTTGCCATCGAGGCAAACCTTGATAAGGGTCGCGGTTCGGTTGCAACTGTTTTGATTCAGTCTGGAACTCTCCAGGTTGGAGATGCAATCGTCGCCGGAAGTGCTCACGGTCGCGTGAGGGCCATGTTTGACGAGAACGGCAATGCAGTTGAGGCTGCCGAGCCTTCTCGCCCGGTCCAGGTGCTCGGACTGCAGTCCGTCCCTCGTGCGGGAGACACCTTTGTGGTTGCCGATGACGAGCGTCAGGCAAGGCAGATTGCCGAGAAGCGTGAGGCAGCGGACAGAAATGCTCTGCTCGCGAGGACTCGCAAGAGGCTGTCGCTTGAGGACTTCACCAAGGCCCTCGAGGACGGCAAGGTCGAGTCCCTCAACCTCATCATCAAGGGTGATGTTTCCGGTGCTGTTGAGGCCCTAGAGGACAGCCTTCTCAAGATTGAGGTAGATGACTCGGTCCAGCTACGTATCATCCACCGCGGTGTTGGTGCAATTACCGAGTCCGATGTCAACCTGGCAACCGTGGACTCTGCAGTCATTATTGGCTTCAACGTCCGTCCGGACAACAAGGCCAAAGAGCGTGCGGACCGCGAGGGCGTGGACGTTCGTCACTACACCGTCATCTACAACGCACTCGAGGACATTGAGAACTCCCTTAAGGGCATGCTCAAGCCTGAGTACGAGGAGAAGCAGATGGGTACGGCAGAGGTTCGTGAGATCTTCAAGTCCTCGAAGTTCGGCACCATCGCAGGTTCCTATGTTCGCTCTGGTCTAATCAAGCGCAACGCTCTCGCAAGGGTGCTTCGCGATGGCGAGATGATTCAAGAGGGCCTGAAGGTCGACTCCCTGAAGCGATTCAAGGACGACGTGACCGAGGTGAAGACCGACTACGAGTGTGGTATCGGGCTGGGCGACTTCAACGACGTTCAGATCGATGACGTCATCGAAACCTACGAGATGGTTGAGAAGCCGAGGGTCTAGTGGCAGATGTAGCGAGGGCGAGAAGGCTCGGTGAGCGCATTAAGGTGCTCGCCGCGCAGGCTCTTGCCAAGGTTGTGAAGGACCCGGACCTCGGGTTTGTCACCTTTACTGACTGCCGGGTAACACCGGATCTCGCCCATGCCCGCCTCTTCTACACCGTTTACGGGACCGATGAGGAAGTTGAGCGTAGCAGGGAGATTCTTGAAGAGAATCGAGGTCGACTTCGCGGAGAGATCGGTCGTCAGCTCGGCATTCGCATAACTCCAACTCTCGAGCTTGAAAAAGATGAGATTCCAGAGAATGCCGGCCAGCTCGCAGAGCTGCTAGCCGAGGCAAAGCGCAGAGACGAAGAGGTTGTTCAGCTCGCCAGCAAGGCTCAGCCTGCCGGAGATCCAGACCCCTATCGCAAGCCCCAGGAGGACTAGTGGTCTCGGGTATTGCCCTGATCGATAAGCAACAGGGTTTCACCTCACACGATGTAGTAGCCAAGCTCAGGAAACTGCTTGGGACCAAGAAAATCGGCCACGCTGGAACCTTGGACCCGATGGCCACAGGCCTCCTTCTGATGGGTGTTGGTGCCGGCACAAAACTGATGCAGTTCCTTTCCGGGCTCGATAAGACCTACCTAGCAACCATTCGACTCGGAGCCTCCAGCTCCACAGACGATGCGCAGGGGGAGCTGGGAGACATCCACGATGCCTCCCAAGTCTCACGCGGGCAGCTAGAGGCAGAGATTCTCAAGCTCACCGGCAACATCGAGCAGGTGCCCTCCTCGGTCAGTGCAATCAAGGTGGATGGCAAGAGGGCCTATGACCTTGTGCGCGCCGGCGAAGAGGTCGTCCTCAAGTCTCGAAAAGTGACTGTTTCGAGGTTCGAGATTGTTGGCGAGCCTCTAGTCGTTGAGAAGTTCCTAGACATCAATGTCGAGGTCGACTGCAGCTCTGGAACTTACATCAGGGCACTTGCCAGAGATCTGGGTGAAGCCCTTGGGGTTGGCGGTCACCTGACTGCTCTGAGAAGGACCAGAATCGGGTCCTTTGAGGTTTCAAATGCCCGCGAGATCACCCAAGAGCCGACTCTTGTTACAAACCTTGAGGTGTTGAAAACCCTCATGCCAGAGGTTGCAATCTCCCAGCAGCAAGAAATCGACCTACGGCACGGCAAGCGCCTAGCTCTTGAGATCCCCGAGGCGAGCTGTGCAACAGCAAACGGCAGACTGGTAGCAGTTATTGAGCCGGTGGGTTCAGAGGCAAAGAGCTCCGTGGTTTTTCCCGAGGAGGCCTAGATGCTTGAGCCGCTTTATTATTTGCTTCTTTTCTTGACCCTTGCGGTTGGCGCCGTGCAGCTCTTGCTCGGTTTTTTTGGGAGAAAGCCCGGCCAGGTGGAGATAATGATGTCGCTGGCCGTGATTGCCGGTCTGGCGGTGCAGCTAATTGTTTCAACAATCCTGGCGATCTCGGGGGAGCGCGCGGTCATAAGCACTCTCGAGTATTTCGGCTACCTACTGGTTGCGATCATTGTCCAGGTGGCCGCTGGGTTTTGGGCGCTTGCCGAGAAAACCAAGTGGTCAACTGTGATCCTCGGGGCTGCAGCACTCACAGTTGCGGTGATGCTGGTGCGGATGCTGCAGATTTGGTCCGGGGTCAGCCCGTTCGCCTAAGCGGCAAAGAATAGAGTTATCGCGTGAATCGTTCCCTTGGAGTCGGAAGACTGCTGATTGCTATCTATGGCATCTTTGCCCTTTCGGCCTCCGCTAGGGCCATATTTCAGATTGCCACCAAGTTCGATGAGGCTCCGCTTGCCTACTCACTATCGGCACTTAGCGCACTGGTCTATGTTTTTGCCACCTTCGCTCTTGCCAGGCCCGGGGCCGTTTGGAGGCAGCGAGCAATGTTCGCGGTTTGGTTCGAGCTAATTGGGGTAATTAGCGTGGGGGGACTGAGCATCTTTTTGCCTGAGCTGTTTGGCCACCCCTCGGTATGGTCAGGTTTTGGCGCGGGCTACGCGTTCATTCCGCTGTTGTTGCCGGTGCTTGGCCTAATCTGGCTGCGGAGGCAAAGTGCTTGAGATAACAGAGTTGCCTGAGGGTTTTTCCGATACCGCTCTTGCGATTGGAAAATTTGACGGTGTTCACTTAGGTCATCAGCAGCTGATACACGAGCTGGTAACCCAGGCCGAGGAGCATGCGTTAGCGCCGGTTGTGGTGACCTTTGATCGGCACCCAAATCACGTGCTGAACCCAGACAACGTTCCGCTCCCCATCATTGGTCCACGCCAAAAGGCGAGACTAGTTGCCGAGCTTGGTGTGGCGGCGATGCGGACCTTGATATTCGATGAAGAGTTTGCGCACCTGACTCCAGAGGAGTTTGTGGTGACGCACATCGTGCCTCTTCGAGCAAAGCTGGTGCTGGTTGGGGAGGGCTTCCGCTTTGGCCACAAAGGCTCAGGCTCGGTTGAGACCCTTAGCGAGCTAGGGGCTCGCTATGGATTCAAGGCCCAGCAGGTTAGCCACGTGATGCTCGATGACCAGAAGATCTCCTCGACTAAGACCAGGCAGCTGACAGCCGAGGGCAAAGTTTTTGCGGCAAGTGTGCTGCTGGGCCGCAATCACCAGACTGAGGGCGTTGTTGAGCATGGCCGAAAGCTTGGCCGCAAGCTTGGCTATCCCACCGCGAACCTATCCCGAGACAGCGAGGGTCTACTGCCGGCCGATGGTGTTTATGCGGGCTATCTCTACGCCGATGGCGTCCGCTACGAGGCAGCCCACTCGGTCGGCACCAACGACTCGATCGAGGCTGTCCCGAGGCTTCTAGAGTCCCACGTCATTGGCCGAGACGACCTCGACCTATATGGGAAGACTGTGATTTGCGAGTATGTGGATCAGGTGAGGCCGTGGGCAAAGTTTGAGTCGGTCGATGAGCTCACGGACCAGATCGCCAGGGATGTTGCTGGCGCGAAGAAAATTCTTGAGGGTTAGGCTCGGACAATGAGTTTTATCGGAGCCATCCAAAGCGGATTTAGAAACTACTTCAATTTCAAGGGCAAGGCATCAAGGCGCGAGTTTTGGTATTGGATTCTCTTCACGGTTCTGCTGGGGCTAGTTATCGGAACCATCGAATCAATCATCTGGCCAGCACCTGAGCAAACTGCTGACTGGATGCAGGAGATTCAAAACGTCGCCGCACAGCCAACACCGCTCAGTAACTTCCTCTCCTTTGCGCTCCTGGTGCCAAATCTTTCGATACTTGCAAGGCGTCTTCACGACGCAGGCTTTTCGGCAAAATGGATCTTTTTGCAGGCTGTGCCAATTGGCTACGGGGTCTTCGCTGGAATCGGTGCGGTTACGGTCTTGAACAACGCAGTCCCTGGCGCGATGCTCACCTCCGAGGAGCTCATGAGCCTAATCTTTTTGATTTTGCCCATATTTGCGCTGTTCCTGGCAATCATGGTCGTTTACATCATCATGGCGCTGAGGCCCTCGAAGAGCTTCTATGACGGCAATAAATATGTAGAGCCTGAGCCCCTTGACTCATCCAGCGAAGGCACTACCGCCTAGCATTTTCGCGCGTTTATCTCTAAGCTTTTGCTTCTGCCGTATATCGGCCGCGGATAAAGAGAGCTTCAGTCACAAGGACTTTGGCGCCGCGCTGCGGAAAGAAAGAGGACTAAGCAATGGCTCTAAATCCAAGCATCAAGAAGCAAATCATCGATGAGTATGCAACCGGCCCCGGTGACACCGGAAGCCCAGAGGTGCAGATTGCGGTCCTCTCACGCCGCATTCTCGACCTCACCGAGCACCTCAAGGAGCACCACCACGACCACCACTCGCGTCGTGGGCTTTTGCTCCTGGTCGGTCAGCGCAGGCGCCTACTTGACTACCTGAAGAAGGTAGACATTGCGCGCTACAGAACCCTGATCGAGCGCATCGGACTCCGTCGCTAGATTTGTGATCAATTACCCCCGGCAAACCGCCGGGGGTTTTTGCTTCTAGGCATTTTTGACCCTTGTTGTTACGCTTGTAGCACGGAGGAGCCCGAAGGCGGGTCCTCGGTGGAAGATTTTGGGTCACGGCCCCAGACTTTTTTACTGACGACCAGCACTTCCTCCCCCTAGCACGCATGCGAAAAGCCGATTTGGTTTTTTGCGTTTGTTGCGTGCGCGTAAGGATAAGGAGGGGCCATGGAAGGCCCAGAGATTAAATTCGCAGAAGCCGTGATTGATAACGGCAAATTCGGAAAGCGCACCATTCGCTTCGAGGCAGGGCGCCTTGCCCAGCAGGCAGCAGGTGCTGCGGCCGTCTACATCGACGAGGAGACAATGCTCTTCTCAGCAACCAGCGCTTCTAAGCAGCCAAAGGAGCAGTTCGACTTCTTCCCGCTGACCATCGACGTTGAAGAGCGCATGTATGCAGCAGGAAAGATTCCGGGAAGCTTCTTCCGTCGCGAGGGACGCCCATCGACCGAGGCCATTCTGGCTGCCAGGTTGATCGACCGTCCACTGCGCCCATCGTTCGTTGATGGTCTGCGCAACGAGATTCAGGTTGTCGTGACAGTCATGTCTATTCACCCTGACGAGCTCTACGACGTGGTTGCCATCAACGCAGCCTCGATGTCCACACAGCTTGCAGGCCTGCCATTCTCAGGCCCAGTTGCCGGTGTTCGCGTGGCACTGATTGACGGCCAGTGGGTGGCATTCCCCAAGCACTCGCAGCTCGAGAACGCCGTGTTTGACATGGTGGTTGCCGGTCGAGTCATCTCGGACGGTGGCAAGGAAGACGTCGCCATCATGATGGTTGAGGCCGAGGCCACAGACAACAGCTGGGACCTAATTGGTTCCGGTGCCCTCTCACCAACCGAAGAGGTAGTCGCCCAGGGTCTTGAGGCTGCCAAGCCATTTATCAAGGCACTGGTTGAGGCTCAGAACAAGCTTGCCAAGCAGGCTGCCAAGGAGACCGCAGAGTACCCAGTATTCCTGCCCTACTCCGATGAGGTTTATGACGCAGTTGCCGCTGAGTGTGGCGACGAGCTTGCCAAGGTCTACCAGATCGCGGACAAGCAGGAGCGTCAGGCAAAGGATGACGAGCTCAAGGCTAAGGTTCGCGAGAGCCTAGAGTCGAAGCTCTCCGAGGAGCACATGACCCAGTTCTCAGCTGCCTACAAGGCGGTTTCGAAGAAGGTAATGCGCACCAGGGTCCTCAAGGAGGGCATCCGCATTGATGGTCGTGGCCTAAGCGACATTCGTGTTATTGATGCCGAGGTTGCAGTAATACCTCGCACCCACGGCTCGGCCATCTTCCAGCGCGGTGAGACCCAGATTCTTGGTGTTACCACTTTGAACATGCTCAAGATGGAGCAGCAGCTAGACGCGCTGACCCCTGAGACCTCAAAGCGCTACATGCACCACTACAACTTCCCTCCCTACTCAACCGGCGAGACCGGCAGGGTCGGTTCCCCGAAGCGTCGTGAGATTGGTCACGGAGCCCTTGCAGAGAGGGCGCTGGTTCCAGTGCTTCCTTCGCGCGATGAGTTCCCATATGCCATCAGGCAGGTTTCCGAGGCACTGAGCTCAAACGGTTCAACCTCGATGGGTAGCGTTTGCGCCTCGACTTTGAGCCTGCTAAACGCGGGTGTGCCGCTGCGCGCACCTGTTGCAGGAATCGCCATGGGTCTTATCTCTGACACCGTTGACGGAAAGACGCAGTACGCCGCGCTTACCGACATCCTCGGTGCCGAGGACGCCCTTGGCGACATGGACTTCAAGGTCGCCGGTACTCGCAACTTTGTAACCGCAATTCAGCTCGACACCAAGCTCGACGGCATTCCATCGGCCGAGCTTGCTAAGGCGCTTACCCAGGCCAAGGAGGCAAGGCTCTTCATTCTCGACATCATGAACGAGGCAATTGACGAGCCAGATGAGCTATCAGTCTTCGCACCAAGAGTCATCGCGGTGAAGATTCCGGTTGACAAGATCGGTGAGGTCATTGGTCCAAAGGGCAAGATGATCAACCAGATCCAGGAAGACACCGGAGCCGACATCTCGATCGAGGACGACGGCACCGTCTACATCGGAGCAACCGACGGCACCAGCGCAGACGCAGCCAAGGCTGCGATCAATGCAATCGCTAACCCACACGTTCCAGAGGTGGGCGAGCGATTCCTGGGAACCGTTGTGAAGCTTGCGACCTTCGGAGCCTTTGTGTCGCTGCTTCCAGGCAAGGACGGACTGCTACACGTCTCCGAGCTCAAGAAGCTATCTGGCGGAAAGCGCGTTGAGAACGTCGAGGACGTTTTGGAGGTTGGCCAGAAGATTCTGGTCGAGCTAACCAAGGTTGACGATCGTGGCAAGCTATCGCTCTCACCAGTTATCGAGGGTGAAGATGCTGCCGAGTCCGAGGAAGATTCCGAGTAATTATTGGAACTAAAGCTAGATAGCTCAGTCGAATTCACCGCTGAGGCATCAAGGATCTCAAGAACCTTGCTGCCCAGCGGTGTTCGCATTCTGAGCGAGGAGGTTCCATCCGCCCCATCGGTTGCGATAGCGGCCTCTGTCGGCGTTGGTTCCCGAGATGAGACCGATGACCACCTCGGGTCAACCCACTTCTTGGAGCACCTTTTGTTCAAGGGGACTGCAAGACGTTCGGCCAGGGATATCTCGGTTGCATTCGATTCGGTCGGCGGCTCCTCAAACGCCGCTACGGCAAAGGAATACACCAGTTACTACGCAAGGGTGCAGAACGCGGCAATGCCGCTGGCACTTGACGTGATTCTCGACATGTTCACCTCAGCCAAGCTCGACCCGGCTGACTTCGAGACCGAGCGAACCGTGATTCTCGAGGAACTTGCCATGAATGAGGACGATCCTGAGGATGTTGCTCACGAGGCCTTCGCGGATGCCCTGATGCCCAACACTTCCCTCGGTCGCCCGATTGGCGGCAGCCCTGAGAGCATCAAGGCTGTCACCAGAGACCGCGTCTTCGAGCACTACCTAGAAAATTATTCGCCTAGCTCCCTCGTTATTACCGCAGCCGGCGGTCTCAAGCATGAAGAGCTTGTTGAGCTGGTTTCTAAGCAGCTAGCGGAGGTTGGTTGGACCGCTAATGCTGCCCCAATGCCCAGGCGTCAGCATGGTGCTGCGCGTATTCCCAGCCCGGAGCCGATGAGGCTAATCAAGAAAGACGTGCAGCAGGCGAACGTGCTGCTTGGTCACCAGAGCTTCCATGCCATGGATGACCAGCGCTACGCGCTTGGCATCATGAACACCATCCTTGGCGGTGGCATGTCTTCAAGGCTTTACCAGGAGATCCGGGAGGACAGGGGTCTTGCCTACTCCACCTACTCCTACCAGCACGGATACTCCGATGCCGGATTCTTTGGAATGTATGCCGGATGTAATCCTGAGAATGCCGCACTGGTTGTGGATTTGATGCGTCAGGGACTGGACGGCATAGCCCAGTCTGGAGTTACCGACCACGAGTTCGAGTTGGCACTTGGCAACATAACCGGAGGCCTGGCACTGCGCTTTGAGGGGACACTCTCACGGATGAACAGGCTGATGGGTGCCGAGCTTGGAAGCGGCGAGTGGCTTAGCGTCGAAGAGGTGCTGGAGCGGTTCCGAGCGGTCACCAAGGAAGAGGTTCAGCAGGTAGCGCAGCGCATCAGCGCGATGCCGCAGACGCTGGTGGCAGTGGGTAGCGCGCTAGATCAGCTTGAAAAGAGAGCTTGATAGGTTTAGACACATGATTTCAGTGGCAATCCTTGGCGCCTCAGGGCGAATGGGCCGGCTTACCAAAGACCTGGTAGATGCCGATGCCAATCTAAAGCTGCACGCCGCCATGGACTCAAGCTCTGCGCCTCAGCAAATGCTTGGGGCTGACGTTGTCATTGACTTCACCAACATAGGCGCCTCCGAGGAGCTTGTGAGGTTTGCTGTCGAGTCCGGCATGAAGGTCGTGGTCGGAACCTCAGGTTGGTCCGAGGTGAAGCTTGCCGCTATTGAGAAGCTTCTGAATCAGAACCCAGCGGCTGCGGTTGTGGTCGTGCCTAACTTTTCGATCGGGTCGATGCTGCTGCAGCGCTTTGCCGCTGAGGCTGCCGCCCACTTTGCCTCGATAGAGATCATCGAGGCCCACCATGCAGGAAAGCTCGATTCGCCCTCGGGAACGGCCATTAGAACCGCGGAGCAGATTTCGAAGAACCGTGGCTCTCAGCCGCTGATTCCTGGTGTTGATCAGGAATCCAGGGGAGAGGTGGTGGCAGGAGTGCCAATCCACTCGCTTCGAATGGACGGGGTCAGTGCGAAGCAGGATGTCATTTTTGGAGGCGACAGTGAGCAGCTGGTGCTGAGCCACGATGTCTCCTCTCACCGTGCCTATTCGGCCGGAATACTTCGGTCAATCGAGTTTGCAGCCAAGTCCAAGGGCCTGACCATTGGCCTGGAGAATGTTCTTGGCTAAGAGCGCGACCCTCGCCTGGCTTGCAGTAATTGTTTTTCTCACTCTCCTTTACGCATTTGAGCTGGTGCAGCGCGCGGTAGTGCTAATCGCCGATGGTTCCCCCATTGCTCTTGCCATGGGGCTTGCGATTATCGTGCTGCCACCTTTTGCGGTGGCCTTTGTGCTCATAGAGATTCGCTTTGGCCTAAATGCGGCAAAGCTGCAGCGCCTAGTTGACGAGGCCGGTCTTGTCTTTGACTATGAGCTTCGCCCCAGCGGCAGGGCTGTTCGAGAAAGCGCACAGGTTGGTTTTGAGAGATTCAAGCTGCTCGTGAAAGAAAACGAGGAGAACCACCTCTACTGGTTCCTACTCGCAGACGCCTATGACAAGATGGGCGACCGCCCAAGGGCCAGAAAGACGGCTAGAAAAGCCTTCCTACTTGCCAAGCAGGCCGGCGCGCTTTAGTAGCAAATACATCTGGCAGCCCAGGCAAAAGGCAAAGAACGCATTCAAGAAGGCAGCCAGGAAAATAAATGCAGCTGCAATGGCCACAACCGTCTCGCTCAAAAGCGCAACTCCAATGCCGCCAAGAATTGCAAAGCTGAGCCCAACCTTCTGAGCAAACTGGGGAGGCCTTGGGTCTTCAAGTTCGGAGGGCTCTTTGAGTCTGGGCCTGACAAGTTTCTTGAAAATCAGTTGGTAGGGGTGGCTTGCCGGGGAGAAAACACTCCACAGAAAAGAAGCGAGCAGCACTGCCATAAGGACAAATGCCGCGGTGGTGTTGAAAACCGCGCCAATGGCAGCGGCGAATGTGCCGAGCGATAACACGCTCGTGATTCCGGCACCGAACCTTGGACCGCGAGGGTCTATAAACTGCACGCTCATTTCACTCCTAGTTTCTCTAGTTCCTGCATAAGTAGTGGCAGCTTTGGTACGCCACCTACTCGGTAGACGATCTCGCCACTGGGGTTCAGCACGAATATCGTTGGTGTCTGACTGATGTTGAATTTGGCTGCTATCTCAATTCGCTCTGTGATGTCGACCTCGAGGTGGGAAAGGCCACCTAGTCGATACTCGAGTTGGGCTAGCTGCCTGCGAACTCCTGGGCACTGACCGCAGTACTCCGTGGAAAACTGCAACAGGGTCGCCTTCTTACCAAGGACATTGGTTGGAACACCGTTCTTGGTGGCGCCCAGCCTGCCCAGGTCCACCCGCTGCTTGCCAGCCACCTTGTGTCCTCTGCCGTGCAGCAGCCGATAGCTGATTCCGGCCGCGATGGCTGCCAGCAGCAGCAGGCCAACAAGGGTTAGGGAATCCACCGTGCAAGGTTAAGCGAAAAGGGAGGTAGAGGGCGGAGTGTTGCGCTTTTTTACATCTAGCTAGCTTTAGGCTTGCTCGGATGAGTGAGATTGAATTTAGATCCGATGTGACCGTTGAGCTGGTGCGCTCCAGCGCTCAGGATGCCGATGTGCTTTTTGCCGCCAGGGTTTCCACCCAGGGTGAGCAGACTCTAGAGAGCGCAAAGGTTATTGACGCTGAGATTGAGAAGCGCGATAAGGGCCTAATCAACTACCTGATGCGTGACCGCCACGGCTCACCATTTGAGCACAACTCGATGACCTTCTATGTCCAGGCTCCAATCTTTGTCTTCCGCGAATTCATGCGGCACCGCATCGCAAGTTACAACGAGGAGTCTGGTCGCTACCGCGAACTCCGTCCGGTTTTCTATGTCCCGGGACCCGAGCGCAAGCTGATTCAGGTTGGAAAGCCGGGAGCCTACGAGTTTGAGGACGGCACCGCCGAGCAAACAGCACTGGTTGAAAAGGAGACTATGGCGGTCACCAGGGCTGCATATGAGTCATATCAGCGCATGCTCGAGGCAGGTGTTGCCAGAGAGGTCGCGAGAATCGTGTTGCCGCTAAACATCTATTCGTCGATGTATGTCACGATGAACGCCAGGTCACTGATGAACTTCCTCTCCCTGCGGACCAAGCGCGAGGGTACCCACTTCCCCTCCTTCCCGCAGCGTGAGATTGAGATGGTTGCGGAAAAGATGGAGGAGGCCTGGGCCAAGCTCATGCCGCTTAGCTACGAGACGTTCAACGAGAACGGTCGGGTAGCCCCATAGTCTTTCGGCCTGCGATTTCGCTAGGCTAGCCGGATGGTTACTCAAGAGCCCGACGTCTTCGGCCAGGTGCTGGTCGCACTTGTCACGCCCATGAATCACGAGGGCGAAGTTGACTGGGATGCTACTGAGAAGCACATCGACTATGTGATTTCGGCTGGTGCCGATGGCGTGGTCGTCACTGGCACCACAGGCGAGACGTCTACCCTGACCGATGCCGAGAAGATCAAACTGGTTGAGGTTGGTAAGTCGGTCTCCGCCGGCAGGGCCAAGATAATCACCGGTGGTGGCTCTAACGAGACTGCTCACGCAATTCAGCTCTACAAGGCCAGCGAAAAGGCCGGTGCTGATGGCGTGATGGTGGTAACCCCCTACTACAACAAGCCAACCCAGGCCGGCATCCTCACACACTTCAGGCTGATAGCGGATGCTACCGACCTCCCAGTGATTCTCTACGACATCCCTGGGCGCACTGGTGTGCCGATCTCACATGACACCTTCCACAGGGCGGCCAAGCACCCAAACATCGTTGCCATCAAGGATGCCAAGGGTGATCTTGCCCAAACCTCTAGGTTGCTACTCGAGACCGGGCTGATGTATTTCTCGGGAGATGACTCAAACGTTCTGCCTCACCTTTCTCTGGGGGCAACGGGACTAATTGGAGTGACTGCAAACATCGCACCGCATGCCTATCGGGCCATGGTCGATGCGACAAATGCCAATGACTTCCGCGCGGCGCTCGCGGTCCATAACGCCCTCGAGCCGCTGCAGCGGGCCATCATGACCCACGTCCCAGGAACTGTTGCGGCGAAGTATGTGCTGCACGGACTTGGCAAGATTTCTTCGCCAAGGGTGAGGTTGCCTCTTGTCGGACCCGAGGACCATGAGGCTGCTCTGATTGAGGGCGGAATCGACCAGGTGAACAAGGTTCCGGGCGTTAGCTTTGACAATTTCAGGCCGGACCGCAATGCGGCTGCCGGTGGCGCCCTCCCCAAGGTCGCCGGAACTACTCGCTAGTGGAAATTAGCCAGCCCCCAGCGCTAAAACCTGGAGTCCTGCGCGTCATACCGCTCGGGGGGCTTGGCGAAATCGGCCGCAACATGAGTGTCTTCGAGCTCGATGAGAAGATTCTGATTGTCGATTGCGGAGTGCTTTTCCCGGAGGAGACTCAGCCCGGTGTTGACCTAATTCTTCCGGATCTTGGCTATCTAGAAGACAAGCTAGATCGCATCATCGGCATGGTGCTCACGCACGGTCACGAGGACCACATTGGCGGCGTTCCCTACCTGCTAAGGATGAGAAGCGACATTCCCATCATGGGCTCGCAGCTGACCCTGGCACTTATTGAGAGCAAGCTCAAAGAGCATCGAATTAACCCCTTCACCCACACCGTCAAGGAGGGGATGAGGGAGCAGGTTGGACCGTTCAATCTCGAGTTTCTTGCCGTAAATCACTCGATTCCAGACTCACTGGCCGTTGTGATTCGCAGCGCTGCCGGAAGCATTCTTGCAACAGGTGACTTCAAGATGGACCAGCTGCCCCTGGATGGTCGGGTTACTGACCTTCGCGGCTTCGCACGCATCGGCGAGGAGGGACTCGACCTTTTCATGGTCGATAGCACTAATGCCGATGTCCCAGGTTTCACCCCGCTCGAGCGGGAGATTGGGCCGGTCATCGAGTCGGTGATTGCGAAGACCCGTGGAAAGGTCGTGGTGGCATCGTTTGCCTCCCATGTCCACCGGGTTCAGCAGGTAATCGACGCTGCGATCGCCAATGGTCGCAAGGTGGTCTTTGTTGGTCGCAGCATGGTCAAGAACATGGGCATCGCCTCCGAGCTTGGCTATCTGAATGTCCCATCTGATGCCGTTGTCGAGCTCAACGAGAGTGAGCGCATCCCTGACAACCAGCTCGTCTTTATGTCCACGGGGTCGCAAGGCGAGCCAATGGCCGTGCTCTCAAGAATTGCCAACAGTGACCACCGAATCTCGATTGGTGAGCGCGACACTGTCTTGCTCGCGAGCTCTTTGATACCCGGCAATGAGAATGCGGTCTACAGGGTCATCGATGGCCTCACCAAGCTCGGGGCCAACGTCGTTCACAAGGGCAATGCGAAGGTTCACGTCTCCGGCCACAGCGCAGCCGGAGAACTCCTCTACTGCTACAACATCTTGCGCCCGCGCAACGTCTTGCCGATTCACGGCGAGTATCGTCACCTAACCGCAAATGCCAAGCTTGCGATTCAGACCGGCGTGAATCCCGAGCAGGTGCTTATTGCAGAGGATGGTGCGGTAATTGACCTTGTGGACTCGGTGGCCCGGATTGTTGGCAGGGTGCCGTGTGACATGCTCTACGTCGATGGCAAGACGGTGGGCAAGATCACCGAGGAGGACCTCCGCGACCGAATGATTTTGGCTGCAGAGGGTTTCATCTCCATCTTTGCCGTAGTGGATAAGCAGACCGGAAGAGTGGTTGAGGGTCCCGAGATTAGGGCCCGCGCCTATGCCGAAGAGGACCACGTCTTCGATGACATCGTTCCCGCTATTGAGAGAGCGCTAGCGGATGCTGCCAATGACGGTGTTCGAGACAGCTATCAGCTGCAGCAGGTTATTCGCAAAACGGTCGGTTCTTGGGTGGCCAAAGCTCATCGTCGCAAGCCGATGATTATCCCAATCGTTGTCTACTCCTCCCGCCCTGCCTAACGGGTAAAAGGCCAATGGCTTGCTAGCTTTTTGGCATGGCTGCAAAGACCCCACCACCAAGACGGCCGGGTGGAAAGAAACCCTCGCGCCCGGCTCAGTCGAAGGCTGCGCAGCCCAGGGAGAAAAAGAGCGCAAGGCCCGAGGTGTGGCCAATGTTTACCAAGGGTTACATGGCGCTGGCTCACGGCCTCGGGGGAGTGGTTCGGGCCTTTAGCACGGAGCGTCTGGCGGAAAATGACCGCCGAGATGGGGCTCCGTTTTTCCTTTTTTTACTGAGTATCCTCGGTGCTGCCTTCGCCTGGTTTTTGATTAATGAAACCTGGGCAACATTTATTCACCAGTACAGCTTTGGGATGCTGTTCGGACTTGTTAGTTTTTCGCTACCGGTGATTTTCTTCGCCTACTCACTGTTTTTGTTTCGGCACCCCGCATCGATTCGTGATGGCTCTAGGTTCGCCCTTGGTTTCTGGCTTTTTCTCTCGGTCATCTCAGGCTTCTTCCACGTCTTTCTGGGCAGCCCGTCGCCTCAGGATGGTGTGCCGCAGCTTGCCGAGGCAGGCGGACTGTTTGGCTGGTTGGTGGGCGGACCTCTTCTGACGCTTCTCACCATCTGGGGAGCTGTACCCGCGCTCGTCGTTTTGGCAGCTTCATCGGTGTTGATCATGACCGGAACCCCACCCAATCGAATCAAAGCGCGACTGGGCGAGCTCTATCGCTTCCTGTTCAACGTCTCAAGCCCAGAGCTTGCCAGCGACGGGTTTGACGGTAAGAAGTCAAAGTGGTGGCAATCCAATAAGTCCTCAGACAGTGCCTTTGAGACTCCGGTGGTGGATATCCCCGAGTTTGTTGCAGAGGATCTCGAAGAGCCACCTCTTGAGGATCTCCCGGAGGTCGATGTTGCTGAGCCGGAGGTGGACCTTGAGTTCATGCATGGCGAAGAGGGCCTGACAGAGCCGATTGACATTCCGCCACCTAAGTCAAAGCGGCCCTACGTTCTTCCCGCAATCGGGCTACTGGGTGCTGGCACTCCCGCCAAGGCAAAGAGCGGGGCGAACACGCAGGTGGCTGCAGCGATTGACGAGGTCTTCAAAGAGTTCGACATTCAGGCAAAAGTTTCCGGCTTCCAGCGCGGACCTACGGTAACCCGCTACGAGGTGGAGTTGGCTCCAGGAGTCAAGGTAGAGGCCGTCACCAGGCTCACCAACAACATCTCCTACGCGGTCGCTTCAAACGAGGTCAGGATCCTCTCTCCAATTCCTGGTAAGAGCGCCATTGGCATCGAGATTCCAAACTCCGATCGCGAGACTGTCTCCCTGGGTGATGTCTTGCGCAGCAAGAATTCCACCGGCAGCACCCACCCACTGACCATTGGCGTCGGTAAGGATGTCGAGGGGGGTTACCTGGTTGCCAACCTTGCCAAGATGCCGCACCTTTTGGTTGCAGGTGCAACCGGCGCTGGTAAGTCGAGTTTCGTGAACTCGATGATCACCTCAATCCTGATGCGCGCCACCCCGGCTGAGGTTCGAATGGTGCTGGTGGATCCAAAGCGTGTTGAGCTAAGCGCCTATCAGGGCGTTCCCCACCTGGTCACTCCAATTATCACCAGCCCCAAAAAGGCCGCTGAGGCCCTGCAGTGGGTGGTGAAGGAGATGGACTCTCGCTATGACGATCTGGCATCCTTTGGTTTCAAGCACATTGATGACTTCAACCGGGCCGTAGTTGCTGGCGAGATTTCGGTTCCCGAGAACTCCATGCGGGAGCTTCAGCCCTACCCCTACCTACTGGTGGTGGTGGATGAGCTAGCGGATCTAATGATCGTCGCTCCAAGAGACGTCGAGGATGCGATCGTAAGAATCACCCAGCTTGCCAGGGCCAGCGGAATTCACCTGGTGCTTGCCACGCAGCGGCCGTCGGTGGATGTTGTCACCGGTTTGATCAAGGCAAACGTTCCCTCGAGGCTTGCCTTCAGCGTTTCCTCAGTAACCGACTCTCGAGTTATTTTGGACCAGCCAGGAGCTGAGAAGCTGGTTGGACAGGGTGATGCGCTCTTTGCCCCGATGGGCTCCAATAAGCCGGTGAGGGTTCAGGGAGCCTGGGTCTCAGAGGCGGAAATGGCAAAGGTCGTCTCGCACGTCAAGCAGCAGATGGAACCCGAGTATCGCTCCGACGTTACGGTTACATCTCAGAGCAAAGTGGTTGACAGCGATATCGGTGATGATCTGGAGCTGCTTCTTGCCGCTTGCGATCTGGTGGTGAACTCGCAGTTTGGCTCAACCTCGATGCTGCAGCGCAAACTCCGCGTCGGTTTCGCAAAGGCCGGCAGGCTGATGGATCTGCTCGAGTCGAGGGCAGTGGTTGGTCCATCTGAGGGATCGAAGGCCAGAGAGGTTCTCGTAAAGCCTGAGGACCTTGCGGATACTCTTGCCAAGATTTCCGGCCAGACCACCGCCGCCGTCGAGGGTGATGTTGCGCCACAAACCTCAACAGGGGAAGATAGCGACGATGAAGACGCGTGGCAGCTCACCGGCAGAAGAGATGACTTCTAGAGGCTTTCTCTACCGCCAAACCCCGAACCTAATAACTGGTGCGCGGATTGCGCTGGTTCCTCTCGTGCTTTGGATGCTCTTTGAATACTGGGAGAACCCATGGGGCAGATTCTTTGCGATGCTGCTGCTGATTGCCGCAGCCTCGACAGACGGCCTAGATGGCTCCATCGCGAGGCGCCGCAATCTGATAACCAACCTCGGCAAGATTCTTGACCCAATTGCGGACAAGGCGCTTTTGTCGGGAGCGCTCATCGTGCTGTCGATTTTGGGTGCAGTTCCATGGGTGGCGACGCTCATCATTCTCGGTCGTGAGCTCGGCATTACTCTCTATCGACTGGTTGTGATCAAGAAGCAGGTGCTAGGAGCATCTGGCTGGGGCAAGTTCAAGACCGTCATGCAGATAGTGGCAATCTGCATGGTGATAGCTCCCTTTGGGTTTCTGGGGGCATGGTTTGGCTGGCTCACCCAGATAGTGCTCTGGTTTACCGTCGCCCTCACCGTCTATACGGGTGTGCAGTATCTGGTTCCCAAGAAATGATTATTGAGACGGCCCTCGCGAAGGGGCTCCACATCGCAACTGCTGAATCAATTACCGGAGGTGCGGTGAGTGCGAGGCTCGCTCAGACGCCGGGAGCCTCAAAGGTTTTGCTTGGGGGAATTACTGCCTACCAAGATCAGATCAAGTCGCAGCTGGTCGGAGCCTCCAGCCAGCTGATTGCTCAGCAGAGTGCTGTGGATGCCGAGGTCTGTGCCCAGCTTGCAGAGGGCGTTCGATCGAGGTTTGCAGGGGCAATGGGGCTTTCAGAAAGCGATGTCATCGGAATCTCAACCACTGGGGTGGCCGGTCCAGATTCGGTTTCGGGTAAAAGCGTTGGCGAGGTGTTTATCGGCATCTCCTCAAAAGCTGGGGTGAAGGTCTTCTCAGAGAACTTTGCAGGAGATCGGCTCGAAATTATCGAGGCAACTATTCGAAGATGCGAGGAAATCCTGCTGGAAGAAATTGCGCTTTGTTGAGGTTTAGCTTCAGGAAACACTCAGTAACCAGCATTATTCTTTGTCACATCCAGAGGGTAAGTTAGAGGGCCAGGAGGAAACTTGGTACTACTAAGGCAAGAAATCGGTGACGTGCTGCGCACGCACCGTCAAGAGCGCGGTCAGACGCTGAGGCAGGTTGCATCAAAGGCCTCGGTCGCCCTGGGCTACCTGTCGGAGGTTGAGCGCGGTCAGAAGGAAGTCTCCTCGGAGATCCTTGCATCGGTTGCCGAGGCACTTGAGGTTCCACTGTCTGTAGTCATGCGTGATGTTTCCGAGCGACTAGCTTCGGTTGAGGGCATGTACTTCGACGACACCTTCATTCCAGACACTGTGCCGGACGACTTCGTCACTGAGGCAGAGCTCTACTCTCACTAGTGACTCTCAGTCGCTTTCACGAATTAGTTCTCGAGGAATTTGGCGAGCAGTTCTCGCAGGTGGTTCTTAGAGACACCAGGCTTCTCAAATTTGAAGACAAGACCCCTTTTGAGCTAATCAATGCCGGGCTTCATCCCAGGGACATTTGGTTTGCAATTTGCGATCAGCTAGCGGTCCCAAAAGAGCGCTGGCACGGCAAAACAAAGACAATCAGACACGCCGAATAAAGTTATTCGAAATTTTGTTCGAACGCTTAGAGTTTCAACAACTCAACTAAATAGCTAGTTATCCACAGCGTGTCGGATTACTACAAAAGTGTCTGAGCCAGGGTTTAGCTTTCCTTCTAGCTAACCCAGAGAGAGAAGAGGACCTAATGCCATCAGCAGCAGACCGCGAGAAAGCACTAGAGACTGCGCTAGCGCAGATTGACCGTCAGTTCGGTAAGGGATCGGTCATGCGACTTGGTTCCGAGGAGCGCGCACCTGTTGAGTCCATCCCCACCGGAGCCATCGCTCTGGATGTGGCGCTCGGCATCGGCGGACTGCCAAGAGGCAGAATCGTTGAGGTCTACGGACCAGAGTCCTCGGGTAAGACGACCATCGCCCTGCACGCCATTGCAAGTGCTCAGGCCAAAGGTGGCATTGCGGCATTCGTTGACGCGGAGCACGCGCTAGACCCTGAATACGCCAAGAGGCTCGGCGTAAACATCGACGACCTTCTAGTCAGCCAGCCAGATACTGGCGAGCAGGCCTTGGAGATTGCGGACATGCTGATTCGCTCAGGTTCGGTGGACGTAATCGTCATTGACTCGGTCGCGGCACTGGTGCCAAGAGCGGAGATCGAGGGCGAGATGGGTGACAGCCACGTAGGCCTGCAGGCCAGGCTGATGTCCCAGGCACTCAGGAAGCTCACTGGAGCCCTGAGCAACACCGGAACCACCGCAATCTTTATCAACCAGCTGCGTGAAAAGATCGGCGTATTCTTCGGCTCACCCGAGACCACCTCAGGTGGTAAGGCTCTCAAGTTCTACGCCTCGGTTCGTTTGGATATCCGTCGCATTGAAACCCTGAAGGACGGCCAGGACTCTGTTGGTAACAGGGTTCGAGTCAAGGTGGTCAAGAACAAGCTTGCCGCTCCATTCAGGCAGGCCGAGTTCGACATCCTCTTCGGCGAGGGCATCTCCCGCGAGGGCGGTCTTATCGATTTCGGTGTCGAGCAGGACATCGTCAAGAAGTCCGGCGCCTGGTACACCTACGAAGGCGAACAGCTCGGTCAGGGTAAAGAAAACTCAAGGCGCTTCCTGAAGGATAACCCTGAGCTGGCAAATGAGATCGAGCAAAAAATCAAGTCAAAACTCGGCATCGGAGTGCCAAGGGCAGTGGCAGACCTTCCAGTTGAGGAAGCTGTTGCAAGTGCCGATGAGACGCCAGAGACATCGGAGCCGGTAGCCAAGGCTGCCAATGACGCTTGAGCAAAAAGAACTAGAACGGCTCGAGAAGCGAGCTCGTAACGTCTTGCTGTATCAGCTGGGCCGCTCCATGAAAACGCGGCATCAGCTGGTGGAAATATTGCACAAGCGCGAGATTCCAGAAGAAGTGTTCGAGCCTCTGCTAGATCGCTTCACCGAGGCTCAGCTGATTGACGATGCAGCCTACGCTCGAGCTTTTGTGGCGAGTCGATTTCACCAACGAGGTAAGTCTCTTTCGGCAATCAAGCGCGAACTCAGACAAAAGGGCGTGGCCGAGATGCACATTGAGGCGGCAACGGCAGAAATTGACTCCGAGCAAGAGCTGGAACTTGCGATTCAGGTAGCGGTATCCAGAAACCGAAGGCTTGCCAGCCTGGACGATGCAACCAGGCGACGCAGACTCACCGGCTTTCTGCAGCGGCGAGGGTTCTCAGGTCCTGTTCTCTCGAGAGCACTGCGAGAGGCAGAGGCTCAGGGGTAATATCCCTTAGCAATGTCGCTTTTCTATGAGGTCCGCACCTACGGGTGCCAAATGAACGTTCACGATTCTGAACGTATCGCTGGCCTGCTCGAGTCTGCGGGGTATGCAAAGGCAGAGGGCCAGGAGGCTGACCTGGTTGTTTTCAACACCTGCGCTGTTAGGGAGAACGCCGACAACAAGCTTTACGGCAACCTCGGAATGATGCTCGCCCGAAAAGAAAAGGACCCCAATTTCCAGATTGCCGTGGGCGGCTGTCTGGCCCAAAAGGATCAGAACACGATTTTGAAAAAGGCGCCGTGGGTGGATGTTGTGTTTGGCACCCACAACATGGGTTCGCTGCCCACTCTCTTGGAGCGGGCAAGGCACAACAACGAGGCCCAGATCGAGATACTGGAGTCGCTAGAGGTATTTCCATCGACTCTGCCATCAAAGCGGGAGAGCGCCTATGCGGGTTGGGTGTCGATCTCGGTTGGCTGCAACAACACCTGCACCTTCTGCATCGTCCCCTCGCTTAGGGGTAAAGAGAAAGACCGCAGGCCAGGAGAGATTCTGGGAGAGATTCAGGCCCTCGTTGATGATGGAGCGGTTGAGGTCACCCTGCTCGGGCAGAACGTTAACACCTACGGCGTTGAGTTCGGAGACAGGGGAGCGTTTGCAAAGCTGCTTCGGGCTTGTGGCGAGATTGAGGGACTAGAGAGAGTGCGCTTCACCTCTCCTCACCCCGCGGCCTTCACAGAGGATGTAATTGAGGCAATGGCCGAGACCCACAACGTCATGCCGCAGCTTCACATGCCCCTGCAGTCAGGCTCAGATTCCATACTCAAGGCAATGCGGCGTAGCTATCGCGCCGAGAAATACCTCGGCATTTTGGATCGAGTTCGAGAGCTAATCCCAAATGCGGCCATCACCACAGACATCATCGTCGGCTTTCCCGGTGAGACCGAGGAAGACTTTGAGGCCACCATGGAGGTGGTGAGGAAATCGCGTTTCGCCTCGGCCTTCACCTTCCAATATTCCAAGCGTCCTGGAACTCCCGCGGCAGAGATGGAGGGCCAGGTGTCTCAGGAGGTGGTTCAGGAGCGCTATGAGCGGCTTTTGGAGCTAGTCAACGCCATTGCCTGGGAAGAGAACCAAAAGCTCACAGGCAGCGACGTAGAGGTGTTGGTTGCCACTGGCGAAGGCAAGAAGGATTCTCAGACCAACCGCATGACCGGAAGAGCAAGAGACAACAGGCTCGTTCACTTTGAGATCCCGGAAGGCGCAGAGACCCCCAGGCCTGGAGACGTGGTAAACGTGACGGTGAGTCGAGCAGCTCCCTACTTCTTGGTTGCTGACTCGGTGGCAGGTTCGAAGTATGAACTCAGGCGAACCGCTGGCGGGGATGCGTGGGACCGCTCTCAACTTGAGTCCTGCGGAGCACCTGAGCTAGGCGGCAGCAAGGTAACCCTCGGGCTTCCTATTCGGACAAAGCGTGAGCTCTAGCCTGATAGCGGTCGTCGGGCCGACCGCCTCGGGGAAGTCGGCTCTAGCAATTCAAATAGCTAAGTCGCTCGGGGATTGCGAAATCATAAGCGCTGACGCGATGCAGCTATACCGGGGGATGGACATTGGCACCGCCAAGCTCTCACCTAATGAGCAAGAGGGCATTCCCCATCACCTAATTGACGCTGTGGAGCCAACTGAAGAGGTCACCGCGGTTCAGTATCGCGAGCTTTTTGATGAGGCGCTGTCAGCCATCGGCAAAAGTGGCAAGACTCCAATAGTTGCAGGTGGCAGCACGCTCTATCTCGCTGCTGCGTTAGATGAGATGCAGTTTGCGCCAACAGATCCTGAGGTCAGGGCAGCACTAGAAGCCAAAGCCGCAGAAATTGGTCAGTTGGCAATGCATGCTTTGCTCGAGGCAAAAGATCCAACTGCCGCGGCAAAGATTCCGGCTAGCAACCTAAGAAGGGTAATCCGGGCGCTTGAGGTGGTGGAAATCAGCGGAAAATCTTTTGCGGCATCGCTCCCCGAACCTGCCTATCGAAGACCCACCACCCAGATCGGCATTCTCGTTGAGCGTGAGTTTCTCAGGGACCGCATCGAACAGCGCGTTCGGGGGATGTGGGAAGCAGGCTTGGTGGCCGAGGTCGAAGGACTTTTGGCACACTACCCAAACCTTTCAAAAACTGCTCGGGTAGCTATTGGCTATCAGCAGGCGGCAGCCCAGCTCAACGGCGAGCTAACTGAAGATCAGGCAATCGCCGAGACGGTGCAGCTCACTCAGCGCTATGCCAAAAAGCAGATGACCTGGTTTAGGAGAGACAGCCGAATAGTTTGGCTCGATTCTTCCAAGGACTTGCTGGGCGCTGCCCAGGATGTAATTAGGCTGTAGTGATGTCCATCAACTTCACCAAGGGCCACGGCACCGGTAACGACTTCGTTTTGGTTCTTGACGAGATTGGACAGCTGGATTTCTCGGAACTTGAAATACAAAAGCTCTGCGATCGAAACTTTGGCGTTGGGGCAGACGGCCTGATAGTAATTCGGCCCACCAAATCCAGCGAAGTAGAGGACCTTCTGGACCAGGAGAGTGCTGCAACCTGGTTTATGGACTACCGGAACCGAGACGGTTCCAAGGCAGAGATGTGTGGCAATGGGATCCGGGTGATGGCTCGCTTTCTTGTTGAGCATGAGCTGGTCAAAATTGACTCGGGTAGCACCCTTCCGATAGCAACCAGGGCCGGAATCAAAGACCTGACTCAGACCGCGAATGGTTTTGCAGTCGATCTTGGTCGCTTCTCAATCGATGAGGAAGAGGTTCTGGTCAAAGCCGCAGGACTGAGAGTTCCGCGACCTGGTTTGAGCGTGGACTTGGGTAACCCTCATGTGGTTGTGGCACTTGCCGACCTTGATGAGCTTGAGCACCTAGACCTTCACAAGATTCCAATTTTGGACCCGGAGCCTGAAGAAGGCGCAAACGTTGAGTTTGTTGTCATAGACGAGCCCATGATTGTCGAAGGGGTTGCTGGAGTGAGCATGCGCGTGTTTGAGCGTGGTGTTGGAGAGACATTGAGCTGCGGCACGGGCGTTGCTGCCTCAGCGCTTGCCGTCAGGCACTGGGCCGGGGGAGAGCAGAACCACTGGAAGGTAAGTGTTCCCGGTGGCGATTTAGGTGTGCGGGTATTTCCAACCGAAGACGGCGAACACGTTTCCATAAGTGGTCCGGCCGAGCTTGTCTTTAGTGGTAGCTGGCGGGGGCTGTAACCCTTATTACTCGGTAGCCCTTGCTGTTTTCTACCTTTGTCACCTGGCAGTCATCAAATTCGCTTGCGAGCCACTTTTGAAAGCTCTCGGCACCAAGCTGCTTTTGAACCACCAGGTAGGCATTACCCCCAGGCCTAAGTCTCGGAAGATACGTGCGCATCAGCTCGTGAAGGGCGCTCTTTCCAATGCGAATCGGTGGATTGGACCAGATTGCATCGAATTTCTGGTCTGGTTCCAGACCTGTTGGCATCACGGCCGTTATGTTCTCAAGCCCGAGGCGCTTTGCATTTTCTATGGTCTGAGACACAGCCCGCTCGTTTATGTCGACCGCGAATACTTCAGTCTCGGGAGAACTTAGGGCGATTGAGAGCGCTATCGGGCCCCACCCACACCCGATGTCCAGCACATCGCCTGCAGTTGGAAATTGCTCGTGGAGACTCAGTAGGA
The DNA here is from genome assembly GCA_016780945.1 of Aquiluna sp. Taxonomy (GTDB): domain Bacteria; phylum Actinomycetota; class Actinomycetes; order Actinomycetales; family Microbacteriaceae; genus Aquiluna. The sequence goes on from JADHKY010000001.1 coordinate 34,338, forward strand.
CCTTTGTGCCGGGGTCTAGCTTGGTGGTAGAGAAGGTGCCGCTAATGCTTAGGGCCTCTATTTCTTTCCCGGCTACTTCAAAGCGGATTGTCCTTTGTCTTCTTTCGACGCTCGGGTCTTCGCTGAAGTAGTGCTGGGTCATTTCACCAACCTATTACAGGCCTAGTGTTAAGCCGTGGAATCTGAGAGCGCCCTGGAGCGAATTCTTCGTCGAGGCGCCGCCGCACCCGCTCAGGAATACGACGGCGATCAGCTAGATCTAGAAGAGCGAGAGTCACTCAGGCGGGTAATTGGCCTATCGACAGAGCTCGAGGACATCACGGATGTCGAGTATCGACAGCTCAGGATCGAGAAGGTCATCCTCATAGGAGTGTGGTCTCAGGGCAATCTCACCGCAGCCGAGAACTCGCTTCGCGAGCTCTCAGCACTTGCGGAGACCGCTGGGGCAAAAGTTCTTGACGGGCTGCTCCAGCGCAGAAACATGCCTGATCCCACCAGCTACCTTGGAAAAGGCAAGGCCGCGGAACTGAGGGATCTAGCTCGCTCGCTTGGTGCCGATACCGTAATCGCAAATACCGAGCTCTCGCCCTCGCAGCGCCGATCGCTTGAGGACATAGTCAAGATCAAGGTCATTGATCGAACCGCAATCATTCTTGACATCTTTGCTCAGCATGCAAAGAGCAAGGAGGGTAAGGCTCAGGTTGAGCTGGCCCAGCTGGAATATTTGCTTCCCAGATTGCGTGGTTGGGGTGACTCGATGTCCAGGCAGGCTGGTGGTCAGGCCGCAGGTGGTGTTGGAATCGGCTCCAGGGGTCCCGGAGAGACGAAGATTGAGCTCGACCGGCGACGCATCAACACCCGCATGGCCAAGCTGAAGCGCGAAATCAAGGGCATGAAGCTTGCTAGGGACACAAAGCGTCAGTCAAGGC
>JADHKY010000051.1 GCA_016780945.1 Aquiluna sp.
CCAAACCAAAGGAGAGAAGCATGAAGCATTCTAAGAAATTCTCAATGTTGGCGATTGGCGCTGTTGCAGCGTTGGCGCTTTCAGGATGCGCCGCTTCGGACGAGTCCAGCTCAGGCGGAACTCTTTCGGAGTATGACCTATCAGGCGTATCTATTGCTGTCGGGTCTAAGGACTTCGACGAGCAGCTCATTCTTGGCGAGATGATGGTTGCAGCCTTCGAGGCTGCAGGTGCAGAGGTGGACAACAAGGTAAACCTCGGTGGCACCAACGTCGCTCGCGCAGCACTCGAGTCGGGTGAGATCGACATCTACATGGAGTACAACGGCACCGGCTGGACCGTCCACCTAGGACAGTCCGACCCAAGCTTTGACCCAGAGGTCCTCACCTCAGGCGTTCGTGACATGGACCTTGCCGAGAACGGCATTGTCTGGGTTGGTCGCTCGCCATTCAACAACACCTACGGATTCGCATCGAGCCCAGAGGTGACAGAGGCAAACGGTGGAGCATTCGACCTCAAGTCGATGATGGAGTATGTCCGTGACAACTCTGACGCCGTGGTCTGCATGGAGTCTGAGTTCCCAAGCCGTCCCGACGGCCTGATTCTCACCGAGACCCACGCCGGAATCGATCTGCCGGACAACCAGCAGCTCATTCTCGACACCGGAATCATCTACACCGAGACCGCAAACAACAACTGCGACTTCGGTGAGGTATTCACCACCGACGGCCGTATTCCAGCACTTGGACTGACTCTGGTAACTGACCCAGGCGTAAACATTTTGTACAACGTCTCGGGAACCATCCGCCAGGACAAGTACAACGAGGCGCCTGAGGCATTCGATGGCATCATCGAAGCCGTTCTGGCACCACTGGACAACATCAAGATGGCCGAGCTAAACGGCAAGGTGTCTGCAGAGGGTGAAGACCCAGCAGCTGTCGCACGCGACTTCCTAGTCGCTGAAGGTCTGATCGACTAAGTAGATCGGTGGATTTTCTCCTCAGCCTTCTAGAGTTTGCTTTTGGTCGCCAAGAGCAAGTTCTAGAGGCGTTAGCCCAACATGCGGGCTATGTGGTTTCGGTGCTGGTGACGGCTGGCGTCTTCGCCATCGTCACCGGCATCGTGACCAGACGCAACCAGCTTGCTAGGGAGCTGGCCCTATCCATTGCGTCGGTCTTTCTGACGATCCCCTCCCTGGCACTATTTGTGATTTTTATCCCGCTTGTTGGACTGGGTTTCGCACCATCGTTCATCGCGCTGTTTCTCTATTCACTGCTGCCAATCCTTCGAAACACCATTACCGGTCTCGACGGCATTGACCCAGGGGTGCTGGAGAGTGCGAAGGGCATGGGCCTAAGTCCGCTGCAGGTGCTGCTCAGGGTTGAGCTGCCACTGGCATGGCCTGTGATACTTGCAGGAATTCGAGTTTCCTCGATGCTTATCGTTGGTATCGCCGCCATCGCCACCTTGGTTGCCGGTGGTGGTCTGGGAGACTTCATTAAGAGCGGTCTTGCAAGGCTGCCGCTTCCCAACTCGCTAGAGGCAATCTGGCTGGGAACCATTTTGTGCCTTCTGCTGGCACTAGTTATTGACCTAATTCTTCAGGCCGCAAGATTGGCCACTATCTCGAAGGGAATTCGATGAGCGAACCGCTAATCCGATTGGAGAGCGTCAGCAAGAGCTATGGCTCGGGCGCTGAGCCTGCTGTAAAGAAGCTGACTCTGGAGGTCGAGAAGGGCGAGGTGCTGGTTCTGGTCGGACCATCCGGCTGTGGCAAGAGCACGACCCTGAGGCTCATCAACCGCCTCATCGAGCCCACCTCGGGCAAGATCTTTCTAAATGGCGAGGACGTCACAGACGTTGACCCTTCTGAGCTCAGAAGAAAGATCGGCTACGTAATTCAGCAGGTGGGACTCTTCCCCCACCGCACCATCGCCGAGAACATCGCTACTGTTCCCAGGCTTTTGGGTTGGGACAAGGCGAAGATTGAAAGCCGCATCGACGAGATGTTAGAGCTTGTCTCCATGGACCCCGAGACCTATCGCGATCGCTACCCCAAGGAGCTCTCGGGAGGTCAGGCCCAGCGCGTTGGGGTTGCCAGGGCACTGGCCGCTGACCCAGACGTTCTGTTGATGGACGAGCCATTTGGAGCTATCGACCCCATCACCAGAGACCGCCTCCAGAACGAATTCCTAAGGCTCCAACAGGAGCTGAAGAAAACCATTGTCTTTGTCACTCACGACATCGACGAAGCAATCAAGATGGGTAATCGCATTGCCATTCTCCGTGAGGGAAGCGAGATAGCGCAGCTAGATACCCCAGAGGCCATCCTCTCCCACCCAGCTGACGAGTTTGTGGAGAGCTTCCTGGGATCAGGAGCGATTTTGAAGGGTCTGACCCTGAAGAAGGTTCGCGATATTGATCTGCACCAGGTTCCAACCCTCACCGCGCCGGTGGCCAGGGACCAAGCCCTTCAGGCCCTTCAGGACTCTCCAGATCAGGTGGCTGTGCTGCTAGACGATAAAGAGCAGCCCACTAGGTGGATTGACGAAAAGGCCCTGAACCGCACCTCGCAACCGATTGAGAAAAGTGGCAGGCCAGTAACTGTTAACCTCCAGCCCGAGGACACCCTGCAGGATGCTCTAACTACCATGTTGCAGTCTTCGGTTGGAATGGCCGTGGTCACTGACCGTAAGGGTAAGTACCTGGGCTGCTGCACCATCGAGTCTCTCGCGAAGCTGATTATGAGTGAGGGATAGAACTTGTCGACAGTCAGCCCCAACCTTTCAAGCCGCACACCACTAAGTGAGCGGCTAGACCTCATCGTTTCGCCCATCTTTGCGGTGATTCTTGGGCTGATAGGTACTGCGGTCTGGCTTTACTCCGACATTGACTCGATTACCGAGGACATCCTGGCCCCGGAGAAGCTGCAGCGGCAGCTCGGGGAAACCCTGGTGCTGGGCTTCTCCTCCTCAATTCTCGTGATTTTGGTGGCGATTCCCCTTGGGATTGTCGTGACCAGAAAGGGCTTCCCAAGGCTCAAGAACTTCCTAGTTGACACCCTTGGGTTAGCCCAGGCCCTTCCCGCCTACGGCCTGATTGTGATCTTCTTCTCATTCATGGGCGCCGGCATCACTACCGTGATCTTTGCCCTTGCGACATTCTCTCTTTTGCCAGTGCTGCGAAACACCATCGTGGGGCTGGAGCAGGTGGACAAGTCGGTCATTGATGCCGGTCGCGGGATGGGCTATACCTCAAGGCAGATCCTCATGAAGATTGAGCTGCCACTTTCTGTGGAGGTCATCATTGCCGGCATCCGCACAGCCATCGTCATCAACGTTGGCATGTCGGCGCTCGCCTTCTTGGTCGGTGGTGGTGGGCTCGGTGAGACCATCAACTCAGGCCTAAAACTTGATCGCGGACCGGCAATTCTTATCGGTGCCGTGATGGTGGCGATCCTGGCCCTGGTGTTTGACTTCCTGAGCGCCCTGGCTCAGAAGTATCTAAAGCCCAAGGGGCTATAAAAAAGCGGGCCAGGTTTCCCCAGCCCGCCTTTTTGTTTTGTTGCTATTCGATGTCTCGCCTGAGGCTCGTGGCAATTGCCAGGCCGGCAAACACCGCGCCATAGCCCAGCAGCACAACCGTTGCGGTTAGTGGTGGAAGGTAGGCGGTGGTGTCGATGCCAAACTCGGGAGCCTGGATGTCTAGTGCCAGCATGGCCGCAATTAGGCCCTGTGGCAGGTACTTTCCGGTGTCAGGGGCGAGAGCCAACAGGATTGGATCAATCACGAACAGGTAGAGAAGTGCGCCAGTGATTGCGAGCATCTGGTTTCTAACCAAGGTTCCAAGCGCAACCCCAATGATTCCCAAGACAGCACCAGAAACAACGGCTGCCAGCATGGTGTTGATAAACACCTCGTTAGTTGGGCTAGCCGCATCTGGGAAGAACGAGAGTGCTATCCAGCCACCAGCAAGACCAGCAGCCGTCGAAATCACCATCACGAGCATGCCGCCAATAGCGGCAATGACAAGTTTGGTGGCGAGTACTGTGCCGCGCTTTGGCGCTGTTAGGAAGGTCGCGACAGCGGTACCGTGCCGGAACTCACCCGACATCAGCATGATGCCGATGATGATCGCAAAAAAGTAGGCCGAGATGGCATTTGCATAAACGGCATCAACCGATTGAGTTTGGTCAAGACTAAGTCCAAATCCAGTGTCGGGGTTGTCAAAGATTACCGGTGTCACTGCGGTGCTCAGACCAGCAAGCAGGATTCCGGCAATCAGCAATCCCCAGTGTGCGCGAGCGTAGATCAGCTTGCGCCATTCAGATTTCAGTAGTGCTCCCATTAGAGCTCACCTCCAGTCAGCGCCAAGAAGGCGTCTTCTAAGCTTCCGTCTCCGACGACTTCCTTCATCGAGCCAGAGGCAATGAGCTTGCCCTTGTTGATGATCAGAACGTCGTCCACGGTGTTCTGCATCTCAGCGAGCTGGTGTGAAGAAACCAGGATTGTCCTGCCACCCTCTGCAAGCTTTCTCAAAAACTTCCTCAGCCAGGCAATGCCTGCAGGGTCCAAGCCGTTGGCTGGCTCATCGAGGATGAGAATCTCTGGGTCTCCCAGGATCGCGCCCGCTAGTGCCAGTCGCTGCTTCATGCCCAGCGAGTAGTTCTTCATGCGCTTCCCAGCAGCATCCTTGAGCTCGACCATCTCAAGCACCTCGTCGACTCTTGAGTCTGGGATTCCGGCCGCTGCGGCAACAACCCTGAGGTTTTGCTTCCCAGTAAGTGCTGGGTGGAAGCCTCGGCTATCAAGGACCGTCCCGACCTGGCTAAGCGGGTTATCAAGGTCGCGATAGCGCTTGTCATAGATCAGAGCCGTGCCGCTTGTTGGGGCCGATAGCCCCACAAGACAACGAAGCGTCGTCGATTTTCCGGCGCCGTTGGGGCCCAGAAAGCCCGTGATTCGCCCTTTCGCTATGTTGGCCGTCAAGTTGTCCACGGCATTTTGCTTGCCATAGGTCTTGACTAGGCCAGAAATGGCAATTGCAGCCATCAGTTACCTGCTTTCTTTTTGGTTTTGCCGGCCGGAATGAAGACTCCGTCCCGCAACATCTCGTTATTGGAATTCATCAGCCTCGATGCCACGTGATCTGAGCTGATTGGTCCTCCCATGGATTTCTCTATTTGGCTCATCAAGAGCACTGACCCCAGGCCACTGACTGTCATGATCAGGGCCGTGGTTTGTTTGTCGCTCATGTCTCTAAGCCGCCCCGCCTGTTTCATTTGATCAAGTAGGACCTCTGACTCGCTGACAGCTGCGTCAAAGAGCCGCTGGGAATACTCGCCTCCTGCAAGCAGCACCTGCCTAAAGAAGTTCAGGGGGGTAGTCCCCTTTTCCATGAACGCCCGCCAGTTCTGTAGCCGCTTCGACTCGTCATCGAGCATCGCCGCCTTCTCACCTGCAACCCAAGCACCGAGGGTCTCCGAGATGGCCTCTTTTATAAGGGCCTCCTTGGTACCAAAGTGGTGAATCAAGAGCGCAGGCGAGACCCCTGCTCTTTTGGCAATGGACCTTAGAGAGGTGCCGGCAAAACCGTTCTCGGCGAACATCTCAACGGCAATCTTGAGTAGCTGCTCCCTGGTCGTCTCGGCTGAACGCATGTTCAAATACTAAACAACTGTTCAGCAAATATCAAGCACCCGATTCGTGACACAATGGAGCAATGACAAATCCCACCTCAGTAGCTACCCTGCACACCAATCACGGCGACATCAAGGTCAACCTCTTTGGCCTGCACGCCCCGCAAACAGTCGAGAACTTCGAGGGTCTCGCAATGGGTGCCATCGAATGGCGCGACCCAAAGAGCGGAGAGATGAAGACCGGACCTCTCTACGAGAACGTGGTCTTCCACCGCATCATCCCAGACTTCATGATTCAGGGCGGTGACCCAACCGGCACCGGCATGGGTGGCCCCGGCTACCAGTTCAAGGACGAGATTCACCCCGAGCTTAACTTCGCAGAGCCCTACAAGCTCGCCATGGCAAATGCCGGACCGGGCACCAACGGTAGCCAGTTCTTCATTACCGTTGCGCCAACCACCTGGCTGCAGGGTCGCCACACGATCTTTGGTGAGGTGGCAGATGATGCGAGCAAGAAGATCGTCGACAAGATTGCAGCAGTGGAGACCGCCGGTCAGGACCGCCCAATTGAAGATGTAGTGCTTACCTCGGTCTCTATCGAAACTCTCTAAATTGGCAAGAAGGCTGGCTAGAGCCTCGCAGGCGCCGATAACCTCGGCGCTTCTGATTGTCAATGTCTTGATTTGGCTGGGCCAGATCTCGCCGCTTGGCTACATCTTCACCAATCAGTTCTTCTTTGCCCCGCTGCTTGCGGCTTTTGAGCCCTGGAGAATGCTCACCAGTGGGTTTGTTCATGACTGGTCTGGCCCGATGCACATCCTCTTCAACTCCTACGCGATCTGGATATTTGGCAGAGCACTGGAGCCAATGCTGGGAACCTTTAGGTTTCTGGCGCTGTATTTGACCTCGATTGTTGGAGGGTCCCTCGCGGTTTTGTGGCTTTCGAATCCGCAGACACCTGTGGTTGGGGCCTCTGGAGCGCTATTTGGGCTGATGGGCGCCTACTTCGTCGTGATTCGAAGCCTGGGCGGCAATGCCTCACAGATCTTTATTTTGGTTGGCATCAACTTCGCCTTGGGAATCTTCATCCCGGGTATCTCATGGGAGGGCCACCTCGGCGGCCTGGTCACCGGGCTGTTGATTGCGGGTATTTACGCGGCAACCAGAAAGCCGAACCAAAAGCTATTGCAACTAGCCGGGGTTGGAGGAGTGTGGGTGGTTATCTACCTATTGACCCAACTTCGGGTCGGAATGTGGTTCTAACTACTTCCAGCGGGTAGTCATTGAGAACCCGATCATGGCAATGCCAAACCCAATCAAGATGTTCCAGTTTGAAAGGTTGATTGGGGTCGAGCTTCCCAGCGGAAACCTAGCCGAGGAGATGTAGAAGACAAGGATCCAGATCAGGCCCAAAATCATGAAGCCAAACATGGCGATTTTGTACCAAAGCGGGTTCTCGTCCTCTTCGCCAACAATCTTTGGCTTTACAGGCTTTGAGCTTTTCTTGTTGTCCCTGGATTCCGACATGGCTGCAAGTTTATTACCACGGAGGCTGCCTCGGGAACCAAAGTAGGCTAATCGCGTGGTCAAGATACTGGTGCTCGATAACTACGACAGCTTCGTCTACACGCTAAATGGCTATCTTCGCCAGCTTGGCGCAGAGACCGAGGTGGTTCGTAATGACGCCATTGAGGAGGCCGAGCTCCCTGAGCTTTTGGCAAAATTCGATGCGGTCCTGATTTCTCCCGGACCCGGAACTCCCGCCAGCGCTGGACTTTCAATCCCCACGGTCAAGCTCGCGCTAGAGAGCGACTACCCAGTCTTTGGAGTGTGCCTCGGCCACCAGGCCATAGCCGAGGCAATGGGTGCAACGGTTCAGAGTGCACCCGAGCTAATGCACGGCAAGACCTCTCAGGTAAACCACGAGGGCAGCCCAATCTTTGAGGGTCTTCCCCAGGGTTTTACCGCTACCCGCTACCACTCACTTGCAGTTGTCAGAGAAACGGTTCCTGAGGATCTGGTAATT
>JADHKY010000052.1 GCA_016780945.1 Aquiluna sp.
CCCCATACCCGATTTGCCATCGTGAATCCCATGACAACCATCGAGCTGCTGATTGAAATCTTGGACAGCATGAAATGAAACTAACAATTGCCGACAGGCTCCCCTCTCCTGCCAACAAAAAAGCTGCTGAGCGCGGCAGCGTGAAAGTGGCGCTGGTGCAGTTCAGCTGGAACGAGGATGAAGCTGCCCACCGCGAAAACATCGCCAGCGCAGTTGCCCTGGCGGCACAAAACGGCGCAGAGATTGTCTTTCTTCCGGAGCTTACGCTTAGCCGCTACCCAGCCGACACTCTGCCCGCTGGGACCCCGAGCGATAGCGCTGAAGACCTAGAGAGCGGATCAACCTTCACTCTGCTCGCGGAGCTTGCGAAAGCGCACTCTGTTTTTGTGCACGGATCTCTGTATGAGAAAACCGGGTTTACTGACGGCAGAGGTCTAAACACTGCAATCGTGGTGGGTCCAGAGGGAAACCTGGTTGCCAGAACCCCGAAACTGCACATCCCGGTTACCGAAGGCTACTTCGAGGACAAGTACTTTCAGCCCGGCCCAGCTGAGACTCCCTACCCCGTCTATGAGCTAGACCAAGAGTCCAAACCTAAGCTCGGACTTCCCACCTGCTGGGACGAGTGGTTTCCAGAGGTCGCTAGGGCCTATGGGCTAGCGGGCGCAGACATACTTTGCTACCCAACCGCGATTGGCTCAGAACCAGATCACCCAGACTTTGACACTGAGCCGCTCTGGAGACAGACAATTGTTGGCCACGCGATAGCAAATGGCTTATTCATCGTCGTGCCAAACCGCTACGGCAATGAGGGCCTAGTCACCTTCTACGGAAGCTCCTTCATTGTCGACCCATACGGCAGGGTCCTGGTCAGGGCAGCGCGGGAGGGCGACGAGGTGTTGATCGCAGATCTGGACCTTGATCAAAGACGCGACTGGCTGGACCTATTTCCCTTCTTTGCAACCAGAAGGCCAGACACCTATGGACTTCTCACTAAAGATGTTGTGAACCCAAGAGGACCAAGGGGTGATGGCGAGCTCGGAGGGATTGCGGGGCTAACACCATGAGGCACATGCCCCCGGAGTGGCACCCGCATGAGCGCACCTGGGTAGCCTTCCCCCACCACGGCTACACCCTCGGTGACACCGAGGCTGAGCAGCTTGCCGCAAGAAAAACCTGGGCAGAGGTTGCAAACAGAGCCTCCGACTATGAACCGGTGACGGTGGTAGTCCACCCCGCAGGCGTCAAGGATGCTAAAAAGCACCTAAGTTCCCAAATTGAAATCGCCGAGATCGAAATAGATGACGCTTGGCTCCGCGACAGCGGGCCAACATTTGTCATTGACAGTGGCAAGCTGGCAGGCGTCGACTGGATCTTCAACGGCTGGGGAGCTCAGAGCTGGGCAAAATACGACAGCGATGCCCTAGTTGCCCGCGAGATAGTGGAACTGCTTGGCGTGGAGAGGCTTGCAAGCAATCTCGTGAACGAGGGTGGTGGTATTCACGTCGATGGCAAGGGAAGGGTGCTTCTCACCGAGACGGTCCAGCTTGGCAAAGAGCGAAACCCGGGGCTGAGCAAAGAAGAAGTCGAGGCTGAGATTCACGAGAAGCTTGGTACCCACGAGGCCATCTGGCTAAAGCGTGGCCTAACCCGCGACTACGACGAGTTCGGCACCAAGGGCCACGTCGACATCGTCGCTTGCTTCACGCCCGACGGTAGGGTGCTCTACCACGACCAGAGAAATGAGCGCCATCCGGACTTCTTGATCTCCAAAGAAGTTAGGCAAACCCTCGAGGCAGCAGGCCTAGAAACAGTCGCGGTATCCGCTCCTGAGGTGCAGGTGGACGGGCACGGGTTTGTGGATTACAGCTACATCAACCACTACGTGCTAAACGATGCTGTTTTGCTGTGTAGTTTTGATGACCCGGTGGATAAAGAGGTGGCTGCCCAACTGAGGGATGTCTACCCGGGCAGAAAGATTGAACTAATTGATGCGAGAGAGCTGTTTGCAAGAGGAGGCGGCATCCACTGCATCACCCAGCAGCAACCCAAGGTTTAGCAATTAAGAAAGGCATGCAATGAAGCGTGAAGAAACAGCAATCGACAAGATCGCAAATGACTGGGTGAAGCAGCTAGCCAAGCGCTCACCCTCCTATGCCACCTATCTTGGATTTCCCGGAGGTGAGAAGGACGTTGACGACTTCTCGCCTGACGCCCTCGAGCAAGACCGCCACGACTATGCGGATTTGATTTCAAGACTCCAAGCCGAAGAGCCCGTGGACGAGGTCGATAGGGTCACCAAAGAGGCGATGATTGCCGATGCCGACCTCAGCATTCGCACCTACGACTCCGGGCTGCTCTTTAGGAACATGAACAACATTGCCTCCCCAGCTCAGGACATCAGAGATATCTTCGACCTCTCCCCAACTGAAAGCGTCGAGCACTGGGAGAATCTAGAGGCCAGGATGTCGAAGGTTCCGCAGGCTATTGCCGGCTACATCGAGTCGCTGAGGGTTGGAATCAAAACCGGTGACACCCCAGCCAAGCGCCAGGTCGAGGAGATCATCACCCAGGCCGCTCAGATTGACTCTCCGGAGGGGTTCTTTAGAGAGTTCTCGAAGGCAGAGGGTAAGGACCTACCGGATTCGCTTCGCAAAGAATTGACCGCTGCCGGAGAAAAGGCGACCGAGGGCTATCGAACCTTCGCCGAGTTTCTAAAGACCGAACTACTGCCAGCAGCAAACACCGAAGATGCCATTGGTGCTGAGCGCTATGCGCTGCTGAGCGAGAGATTCCTCGGAGCAAAGATCGACCCCGACGAGACCTACGAGTGGGGAAAACAGGAGCTGGCACGAATCATCGCGGAGCAGTCCGAGGTAGCCAACCAGATCAAGCCCGGTGCGAGCGTCGAAGAGGCGGTAAAGCACCTCGAGAATGACCCCAGCACCAAGCTGCACGGCACCGATGAGCTGCAGAAGTGGATGCAGAAGCTTTCAGATGAAGCAATTGAGAAACTCTCTGGAAGCCACTTCGAGATAGCCGAGCCACTGAAGAAGCTCGAGTGCATGATTGCTCCGACTAAGCACGGCGGCATCTACTACACCGGCCCCACAGATGACTTTTCTAGGCCGGGGAGAATGTGGTGGTCGGTTCCCGAGGGCGTTGAAGAATTTGACACCTGGCGCGAGACCACAACCGTCTATCACGAGGGAGTCCCCGGTCACCACCTGCAGGTGGCCCAGCAGACCTATATCAAAGACACTCTCAATGACTGGCGCCGGCTTGCCTCCTGGACCTCGGGACACGGCGAAGGCTGGGCTCTCTACGCAGAGCGGTTGATGGACGAGCTTGGCTTCCTGAGCACTCCTGCCGACAGGTTAGGAATGCTGGATGCCCAGCGCATGAGAGCGGCGAGGGTGGTTCTAGACATCGGTGTTCACACCAAGAAACAGAATCTGGAGGGCAGCGCTACCTGGAACTTCGACTATGCCCTTAAGTTCATGGAAAGCAATGTGAACATGTCGAAAGAGTTTGTCCGCTTTGAGGTAACTAGGTACTTCGGGTGGCCAGGACAGGCCCCTGCCTACAAAGTTGGACAGCGTATCTGGGAACAGATCAGGGACGACTACAAGACTCGAAAGGGTGAGGCTTTCGACATCAAAGAGTTCCACAAGACCGCACTAAACCTCGGTGGCCTTGGTCTGGATACCCTGAGAAGTGCAATGGCTCGAACCTAATTCCGGCATATTCGTTACGCTTTAGCCTGTGTCTAAGGTTCTAGGTTCCCTCCCCACAGGCGAAAAAGTGGGCATCGCATTCTCTGGTGGTCTCGATACATCGGTTGCCGTTGCCTGGATGCGCGAAAAGGGCGCCATTCCATTTGCCTACACAGCCAACCTCGGCCAGTACGACGAAGACGACATCGACTCGATTCCCGGCCGTGCCAAGGAATATGGTGCAGAGGACGCGAGGCTAGTTGACTGCAGAGAGTCGCTGGTCGAAGAGGGACTGGCGGCCATTGCCTGTGGCGCTTTCCACATCAGAACCGGATCGAAGGTTTACTTCAACACCACTCCCCTGGGCCGCGTTGTCACCGGAACCTTACTGGTGCGTGCCATGAAGGAGGACGGGGTTGACATCTGGGGCGATGGCAGCACCTACAAGGGCAACGACATCGAGCGCTTCTACCGCTACGGACTCTTAGCAAACCCAGACCTTCGCATCTACAAGCCCTGGCTGGACAGTGACTTTGTGGCAGAGCTGGGTGGCCGTGAAGAGATGTCTCAGTGGCTGAAGGAGCGCGACCTTCCCTACCGCGCCAGCACAGAGAAGGCGTATTCCACCGATGCCAACATGCTCGGAGCCACCCACGAGGCAAAGAGCCTTGAGTATCTCAATACTTCAATGGAAATAGTCGAGCCCATCATGGGTGTGAAGCACTGGGACCCGGGCGTCGAGATCGCAGACGAAGAGGTAACGATACATTTTGAGCAGGGTAGACCCGTGTCTCTAAATGGCAAGAAGTTTGCGTCTGCGGTTGATCTGATGATGGAGGCAAACGCCATTGGCGGTCGCCACGGACTTGGTATGAGCGACCAGATCGAGAATCGCATCATCGAGGCCAAGAGCCGCGGCATCTATGAGGCTCCGGGTATGGCACTGATTCACATCGCCTACGAGCGGCTGCTCTCCGCTATCCACAACGAGGACACCATTGCCGCCTATCACCTAGAGGGACGCCGCATGGGCAGGCTGCTCTATGAGGGAAGATGGCTCGACCCGCAGACACTTATGTTGCGGGAGTCCCTGATGCGCTGGGTCGCATCGGCGGTTAGTGGCAGCGTGACCCTAAAGCTTCGTCGTGGTGACGACTACTCAATCATGGACACCCAGGGCGATAACTTCTCCTACCACCCGGAAAAGCTCTCCATGGAGCGCACCGAGGACGCCGCATTTGGACCAGAAGATCGAATCGGGCAGCTAACAATGCGCAACCTAGACATTCAGGACACTCGCCAAAAACTCGACCTCTATCGCAAGCAGGGTCAAATTGACGGCGGTCAGTTCGAGCTGACCTGATGAGCATCCACATAGCGGCCAAGCCCGGTGAAATTGCGGACACCATCCTGCTCCCGGGAGATCCGTTGCGGGCAAAGTGGATTGCCGAGACCTTCCTTGAGAATCCGGTGCAGTACAACAGCGTGCGAAACATGCTGGGCTACACCGGCGAGTTCGAAGGCAGAAAAATCTCAGTGCAGGGAACCGGGATGGGAGCGCCCTCCATTGGAATATATGCCTACGAGCTTTTCAATGACTACGGGGTTCAAAATGCCATCCGCGTGGGAACCAGCGGAGGCCTACCTCCAACAAAGCTAAGAGATGTTGTCATTGCCATGACCGCCTCCACCGACTCCAACATCAACCAAAGAGCAACTGGAGGCTTGGACTTCGCACCAGCTGCTAGCTATGAGCTTCTAGAAAAGGCAGTCGCCAAGGCGCGCGAGCTAAAAATAGATCACCACGTAGGCATGATCGCCTCAGGGGACCTCTTCTATGACGAAACTGATTCTCTGGAACACTGGAAGAAGCTGGGCATTTTGGCTCTAGAGATGGAGACCAACCAGCTCTACACCCTTGCCGCCAGATTCCGCAGAAGAGCTCTTAGCATCGTCACTGTCTCCGACATGATGGACGGTTCCGAGCAGACCAGCAGCGAAGAGCGTGAGAGCGGGTTTAGGAACATGGTTACCCTCGCTCTTGCCGCAACCGATTAGCACTAGATTTTCTCTGTGCCCTCAGCTTCCAACATTCTCGGCTTTACCCTTCTAGCCATTGTCATAATCGTCGTGCCGGGCCCAGGGGTGCTCTTTGCGGTCGGCAGGGCTCTAGTCCTCGGAACAAAGCCTGCCCTCCTGTCGGTCCTAGGAAACGCTCTCGGTGTTGGTATTCAGATTGTCGTCGTTGCGTTGGGCCTTGGCATATTGATACAGAGTTCCCCCGAGGTGTTTTTTGTGATCCGGATTGCTGGCGCTGCAATGATCGGCTACCTCGGCATCCGAGCAATACTTCACCGAAGCGATGCTCTGGAGGATTCCCGCGATAAACCACATTCGAGATCCACGATTCTCAGGGAGTCTGTGGTTGTTGGCCTCACAAATGCCAAGACGCTGGTCTTCTTCCTAGCCGCCCTACCCAGCTTCGTGTCGATTGAGGATGGAAACCCAATCATTCAGATGCTCCTGCTCGGCCTGATCTTTTCGATAATCGGCATTGCATCTGACTCGATTTATGCAGTAGCTGCGGGAAAGGCGAGGGAATGGCTTGCCACATCCGAGCAACGGCTTGCCACCTTCAGGGGGTTAGGTGGTCTCGCCCTTACCTTTCTCGGTGTTTACATGCTTTATGAGGCGATTGCCCTCTAAACACCAAACATAGACAGCCATCTATGTATAGTGGAGTCATGAGTGAATGGAACTACACGAAGTGTGCAGAACCCTTTGAGTCTGAAGAGGAAGCTCTTGGCTACCTCCAGGACAAGGACTTCGCAGGCTATGTTCTAAAGCGCGATCACGGCTTTGCCGCGGTCTGCCCAACCTACCCGGACGGCTACTACCCCGATGCCGTTGTGGTTGCTGAGGTTGAAAACTCAAAGCGAGAGCTTGCAGCAGAAAAGAAGAGCCTGCCAGTTCAGAGCTGCTGCTAAAGAGCCTTAGGCAACCGAAAACTGCCGCCTTCGACTCTCGCCACACCAAGCCGCAAATCAAATAGTCCTAGGTGCTTTTTGATAACACCCATAGACTCAGAGAGAGCCGGCAGTAATTAGCCGTCTTGCGTCGTAGAACGACCCCCCACGAATTTGTGGCGATGATATTCCTTCGGCGAACGATTACATCCATCGATGTCCTCGCCAACAGCCCATAAATCGGGCTCAAAAGTGATGTAACCCATCACACGAAAGCAACTCAAACTATGTCTACAAAAAACTTCACTGATCTTGGCGTGCCAGCCAAGATTGCCGCTGTGCTCACCACTCAGGGCATTGACTCACCCTTCCCTATCCAGGTGGACACACTTCCCGACACCATGGCGGGCAAAGATGTCTTAGGTCGCGGCAAAACCGGGTCTGGTAAGACCCTTGCCTTCAGCATCCCAATGGTTGCCAGGCTCTCCGCTCGCGCCAACAGTACTCAGGGAGCTCCGAAACCAAGAGGTCTGGTGCTAGCGCCAACCCGAGAGCTTGCGACTCAGATCACCAATACCCTCCAGCCACTTGCCAAATCGATGAACCTGAGAGTCACGACAATCTTCGGAGGTGTGCCTCAAAACAAGCAGGTCAGGGCCATCAGAGAGGGAGTTGAGATTATTGTCGCTACCCCCGGCCGGCTCGAGGACCTAATGAAACAGGGCCTACTGAAGCTGGATGGCATTGAGATAACTGTGCTGGATGAGGCTGACCACATGGCAGACCTTGGGTTTCTCCCCGGTGTCACCAGAATCCTGTCCGCAACTCCTAGGGGTGGCCAACGTCTATTGTTCTCTGCGACCTTGGATAACGGTGTCCAGAAATTGGTGGATA